>JAEMRG010000013.1:9223-16617 GCA_016463455.1 Rhodoferax sp. | reverse complement strand
CAGTTTTTCATGACGACCACCACCGCGCAAGCGGCCAAGGTGATGAGCCATCTGGAATTTTTGCTGCAAGTGGTCTGGCCCGAGTTGCGCGTGACCGTGGCATCCGTCACCGACCAATGGGCGGCCATGAGTATTGCCGGACCGCGTACGCGCGAAGTGCTGCAAGCGGCCTTCCCGTACCTGGACTTTGGCGATGCCGCACTGCCCTTTATGGGCCTCCTGGATACCCAAGGCCAAGGCCCCTTGGCGGGCGTGGCGCTGCGCATACTGCGCCTGACTTTCTCGGGTGAACTGGCTTACGAAATCTTTGTGCCCACGCACCACGGTCTAGCGGTGTGGGAACACCTGATGGAAGCGGGCAAGCCCTGGCAACTGCGGCCTTACGGGCTGGAAGCGCTGGGTTCATTGCGGATCGAAAAAGGCCATGTCGTGGGCTCGGAGATGGATGGCCGCACCACCTTGGGCGATATGGGCGCGGGCCGCATGGCCAGCCAGACTAAAGACTTTTGGGGCAAGGCGCTCAGCCACAGCCCCCATTTACAAAAGCCGGACCGGCCTAGCCTGGTCGGGCTGGAAGCCGTGGACCCAGCGCAGCCGCCCAGCAATGGCTCTATTTTGTTTTTTGCCGATGATGCAATAAGCGGCCACGGGCGCGGCCATGTCACGTCCACCACCTTTAGCAAAACCGTGGGCAAGGCCATCGCCCTGGGCCTGCTGCAAGGCGGTACCGCGCATGTGGGCCAGGAAGTGGTCGCGGCATCGCCGGCGACGGGCCGGCAATACCGGCTGCGCGTGGTCGAGCCCTGCTTTATCGACCCGCAAGGAGTGCGTTACCGTGTCTAATTTCACCGCAGCCCCCACCACCCGCAGCCAGCCCACGCGCAGCGGCCAGTTGCAAGTGCACTTGCGCGTACAAAAGCTCTCCAACCTGACGCAAATCAGCACCTGGTCCAGCAGCATCGGTGCGCTCAGCAGCGCGCTGCACCGCGCCCTGGACTGCGATCCGCCGCTGCACACCGGCCAGCTAGTGCAGTGCTCGCTGGGCACTTTGATGCGCAGCGGTCCGTTTGAGTTTTTACTGGTAGGGGATACCAACCAAGCCCCGAGCGACCGCGTCGGCCTGCTGCGCCAGCACATCAGCGCCGACCTGGGCGCCGTGCTAGACCTGAGCCACGCCCGCGTACGCGTGAGCGTGCATGGCGAAAAAGCGGTGGACGCCCTGTCCAAACTCTACGCACTGGACTTTCGGCCGGCCGCCTTTGACAAGGGCAGTTTCGCCCTCACCGGCCACCACCACATCCCTTGCTTGCTGCACCGTGTGGATGCGCAGCATTTCCACGCCTATTACTTCAGCACCTACGCACGCGGACAGATCGAGACGCTGATGGATGCGGCGCTGGAGTTTGGGGTGGATGTGACGCAGGCGGGCTAGGCCTTAGCAGATTGCTGGGTTTGTGCAAGTGCATACTCCAGCCCATATCAGCACCATAGCCACGCCTATGCTGGTTCCGCACTACGCCCTTGGATCGGGCATACGCTTGAGAGGTGGACTCCGTTCATGATCGCAGGACTGCGTTTTTTCCTGGTATTTGCATGCGCTAGCGCCGCGCTGTCTATCGGCGCTAGTGCGATCGCGGCGCATGGGCTGACACTGACTGCACAGGACGCGCAAGCGCTGGCCTGGGCGCTGGACTTGCAGCGTTTTCATGCGCTGGCTTTGCTGGTGTTGGTGGTACTGGCAAGACAGGGCGGGCCGAACGCTTGGACGATGGTGGCCGGTGCATTGTTTGTTGCGGGCACACTGCTCTTTAGCCTCAATATCGAACTGCGCTTGATGTACGGCATCGCCTACTTGCGCCCCCTGGTGCCTTATGGTGGCATGGCCTTGATGGCGGGCTGGGTGGCGCTGGCGATAGGCGGCTGGCGCATGCAGCAAGACCACCGCGCCTAAGCCATTGCGCTTAGCGGCATTGCATGCAGGCTTTTTACAGCGACCAGTTTGTGCTGCCCCTGCCCCAGGGACACCGCTTCCCCATGGCCAAGTACGCCATGCTGCGCGATGCGCTGGTGGCGCAATTACCGGGTATCCAATTGCTGCAAGCACCGCGCGCCAGCGATGCCGAACTGCTGCGCGTGCATACGCCGGACTATGTGCGCGGCATCGCCGATGGCACGGTGCCCGCGGCGGTAACGCGAGAGATCGGCTTTCCCTGGAGCCAGGCTATGGCGGAGCGGGCGCGCCGTTCGGTAGGCGCCACCGTAGCCGCTGCGCGCTCGGCCATTCGCCAGGGCATTGGCGCCAACTTGGCTGGTGGCACGCACCACGCTTATGCGGACAAGGGCGGTGGATTTTGTGTATTCAATGACGTGGCTGTGGCAGCGCGCGTGCTGCAAGCCCAAACCCAGCGAGAGGGCCGCGAATTGCAAGTGGCAGTGATCGACCTGGACGTCCACCAGGGCAACGGTACAGCGCGGATTTTTCAGGAGGACGAGACTGTGTTCACCCTGTCTTTGCACGGCGAAAAGAATTTTCCCTTTCGTAAAGAAGCTAGCGACCTGGATGTGGGCTTGCCCGACGGGACCGGCGATGCGGACTACCTGGCCGCGCTGGACCGCGCACTGCTGGAATTAGAAAGCGGCTGCAAGCCACAACTGGTGTTTTTTCTGGCCGGTGCCGATCCGCATGAAGGCGACCGGCTAGGGCGGCTCAAGCTGACTTTCGATGGCATGCAGGCGCGCGACCAGCGCGTGTTCGATTGGTGCCTGCAAAGACGTATCCCTCTGGTGCTGCTCATGGCAGGGGGCTATGGCTCACCCATTGAAGCCACGCTGCAGGTGCAGCTCACTACCTACCGCTTGGCCTACGCGCATTGGCAGCGCTGGCACATGCGCAGCCCGATGACGCCCAACTAAGGGCAGCGGTACATTTGTTTCCTTCAGGGGGTATGGGGCGCGGGAAACAATTCGTCTATGCGGCCAGTCTGGTGATACACCCATAGGCCCACGTATTCATGGACGGCCGACTCGATATTGCCCAATGCTGTGCCCGCAGTGCGCGGCACGTACCACTGGCGGTCTTTTCCTGTGGACTTGAAGGCTACCGGGTAGGCAATCACATCAAAGCCGGCTTTGCGAAACAGGCCCACTGAGCGCGGCATATGCGCAGCCGACGTGACCAACAGCCATTTTTCGCCCGGCTTAGGGTGCAGCAGGTCGCGGGTAAATAGGGCATTTTCATAGGTGTTGCGCGAGGCTTCTTCATACAGCACCTGCCCACGATCGATGGCGGCGTCACGCCACAAGGGGCGCACTTTGTCACTTTCCTTGAAAGGGCCGGGGTTCAAGGAGCCACTGCCGCCGGTCAAGACCAAGCGGGCCTGGGGGTAGCGCCGCAAAAGGCTGATCGGGGCTAGCACGCGTTCAGCGTCTTCATTGAAACTGAGGTGTCCCTGCCCCGCGCTCACCACCTCGTCCACCGCGCCGCCTAAAACAATAATGCCATCGACTTTTTCCGGGAGTTGTGTCGGTACTGGAAAGCGGGTTTCTAGGGGAACGAGTAATTCATTACCGACAGGAAAAACCAAGAGGGACAACAAAACGCCCAATAACAGCTGGATTAGCCGCAAGGACAAGTTGCGCTTGCCACTTTGCGGCCAAAAAGTCAGTGCAAAACCCAATGCCACCAGCATATGCACGGGCGATACCAGGAAACCGGCAATTTTGGAAATTTCAAAAAACATCATTTGCTCCCTGACTGAACGAAACCCTGAAATCCACGGTCGTGGCCGCTGGTATTTTGACCAATGCGTTCGCTATTTTTAATAGAAACGCGTTTGAGTGTAGAGATACCTATACATTCGGTTGCCAGGCTGCCAATGACGAGGAGCTTTCCTCGCATTCCCTGAATTTCTCACCCATGGATTGCCAGCGGGGAAATCCCCATAGGCTACGGCCCACCCCAAGGCTATAGTCGCTAGAACCGGTTTTGCTTTTACCGATTCTGCAAGGACTGCCCATGCCCGCCACTCGCCCGATCCGCAGCACCATGATGCCGGTGCACCTGTCGCTCAACCATTTGCTGGAACGCGCAGGACAATTATTTGCTAGCAATACGATAGTTTCGCGCTTGCCCGATAAGTCGCTGCGTCGCCATAGCTATGGGAGTTTCTACGCCCGCACCCGCCAGTTGGCACAGGCCCTGCTGGATCTGGGCTTGCAGCCCGGCGACCGGGTGGCAACACTCAGCTGGAACCACCATGCACACCTGGAGTGCTATTTCGGCATACCGGCAGCCGGGGGCGTGATGCATACCCTGAATTTGCGTCTGGCACCCGACGAAATCGCCTGGATCGCCAAGGACGCCAAGGACCGCTTTTTGGTCGTGGACGATGTGCTACTGCCTTTGCTGGCGCAGTTCCAAGGCCAATGTCATTTTGAAAAAATCATCGTCTTTCCCTTTTCCGGCGCGCCGGTGCAAGCGCCTTTTTTGGACTATGAAGCCCTGCTGGAGCGGGCCGATGGCGAACAGTTTCAGTATGTAAAGCACGACGAGGACGACGCAGTGTCCATGTGCTACACCTCGGGCACCACCGGCAAGCCCAAGGGCGTGGTCTATTCGCACCGCTCCACGGTTTTGCACACCCTGGTGGGCTGCCTGGGCGACTGCTGGGGCTTGCGCAGCGCTGATGTGGTGATGCCGGTCACACCCATGTTCCACGCCAACAGCTGGGGCATGCCTTATGGCGCAGTGATGACGGGCTGCAAACTGGTGTTCCCCGGCCCGCATTTGCACCCCGACGATTTGCTGGACCTGATGCAGCTAGAACCGCCCACGCTGTCGCTGGGTGTGCCCACCATCTGGATGAGCCTGATTCAAACCTACGAGGCTTCTTTGGAAACGCAACCGGGCCGCTGGAAGCTGCCCGCAGGTATGCGCAGCTTGGTCGGCGGCGCTGCAGTGCCCGAAGCGCTGATACGCGCGTTTGACAAGCACGGTATCTGGATTCAACAAGGCTGGGGCATGACCGAGACTTCGCCGCTAGCCACCGTGTCCTACACCAAGTCCGAGTTCATCCATGCCGATGCCGACGAGCGCTACCGCCGCGCCGCTATGGCCGGCGTGCCGGTGCCGCTGGTGGAGATCCGCATGCGCGGTGAGGATGGCAAAGACGCGCCCTGGGACGGCCAGGCGGTGGGCGAGATACAAGTGCGCGGCCCCTTTATCACTGGCAGTTACCACGAGGTGCCCATCAGCGAAGACAAGTTTTCTGACGACGGATGGCTACGCACCGGCGACGTGGCCTCTATGGATGCGCACGGCTTTGTGCGCATAACCGACCGCACCAAGGACTTGATCAAATCTGGCGGCGAATGGATTAGTTCGGTCGATCTGGAAAATGCATTGATGGGACACGCCGATGTCGCCGAAGCGGCGGTGATTGCCATCCCGGACCCGAAGTGGAGCGAACGCCCCTTGGCCTGCGTAGTGCCCAAGCCGGGCAAGTCACTGGACGGCGCAGCGCTCAATGCGCACCTACTCATTTGCGGCTTTGCCAAGTGGCAATTGCCCGAGCGCTACGAAAGCATCACCGCTGTGCCGCGCACCTCGACCGGCAAGTTTTACAAGTTGAAGTTGCGCGAGATATTTCCGGCCTGAAAGCGCATGGCTTTACCGCCAGGCAAGCTCGCATCTTTCGGATGCATCGGCCAGGCGTCTCATGCAGGCCGCCGCTGCGCTAGGCTTGTGACAAGGCGATCAAAGACAGGGTGATAATCGTCCACTCAATTGCACCCACGAGACGCATTTTTGTACACGCTCATTGATTTTGTCGATCCCTACGGGGGCGAGGGCTTGCATGCCCAATTTAGCCATCCACTGCACCTACTGTGTGCAAACCAGCTATCCGAAGTGCTACCCCTGTTGCAAGCGGTTTCCGACTATGGTGCGCAAGGTTTGTGGTGCGTAGGTTATGTCCGCTACGAGGCGGCCCCGGCATTTGACAGTGCATGCCAGGTGCATCCCCACACCGATGGCTTGCCACTGGCATGGTTCGGGGTTTACCAGCAAGCCCTGCCGCCGGGACCGCCATCGACGGAACCGTCGCCGCCATTGTCCTGGCAGGCGGGCCAGACCCGTGAAGCTTTTGATACCAGCATCCACACCATCCACCAGGCTATCCGCAGCGGCGATGTGTACCAAGTCAACTACACCAGTCCACTGCACGCGAGCCTGCCACCGGATACCCAAGAAGCGGCCATGCGCGCCTGGTTCGACGCATTGCGCCGGGCGCAGCCAGACGCCTATGCAGCCCATATCGACACCGACCAAGAGATAGTTCTTTCGGTATCACCCGAATTGTTTTTTGACTGGCGGGGCGACCAGCTTCTCATGCGCCCCATGAAGGGCACCGCGCGGCGCGGTAAGGATGCCCAGGACGATGCATCCCGAGCGGACGCATTGCGCGCATCGCCCAAAGAGCAAGCGGAGAACGTGATGATCGTGGACTTGGTGCGTAATGATATTTCGCGTATCGCCCTGCCCCATAGCGTCCAAGTGCCGCGCCTATTTCAATTACAGGGCTTGCCCACCGTCTGGCAAATGACCTCGGACGTGCAGGCCCAAACGCGCCCCGGCACCAGCCTGGTGGACGTATTCAAAGCCCTGTTTCCCTGTGGCTCCATCACCGGTGCGCCCAAGCTACAAGCCATGCGCTTGATCAGGCAGTTAGAGCCCCAGGCGCGCGGTCTGTATTGCGGAGCGATAGGCGTGGTCCGCCCCGGCGGACATGCCACCTTTAACGTAGCCATTCGTACCATCAGCGCGCGCAAAGGAGTTGCCCAATGCGGCATTGGCAGCGGCATCACCGCCGACGCCAGCGCGCAGGGCGAGTGGGACGAATGGCGCGCCAAGCGCGGGTTTTTGGAACGTACAAGCCAAGAATTTGAACTACTCGAAACGCTGGCATTGGACAGTGGCCAATACCGCCACCTGGACTTGCACCTCCAACGTATGCAAGCAGCGGCGCAGCACTTCGCCTATGACTGGGATGCGATGGCGGTGAAAGCCGCGCTGGCGCAACTGGCCGCGCGCTACCCCGAAGGTTTGCATCGGGTGCGCATGCGCTCTAACGCACAAGGCCAAGTAACCGCACAAGCGTTTGCTTTACAGCAAGTCACGCAATCCGTGCAACTGCGGCTTGCCAAATCACCGATGCAAGAAGCCCATAGCGAATTTGTCCGTTTCAAAACCACCCGACGCGCACACTACGATGCTTTCGCCCCCACGGATCCGGTGGACTTTGACACCTTGCTTTGTAACGCGGACGGCCAATTGACTGAATGCACGCGGGGCAATATTGCCTTGCTTATCGATGGGCAATGGCTTACGCCCCCTG
>JAEMRG010000013.1:3046-9123 GCA_016463455.1 Rhodoferax sp. | reverse complement strand
CGCAAAAACGCGTGGCCGCTATCGATCATGGGCTGCTCGATCAGGATATGTAGCACGATACCCAGCAGCAAGGACAGACTGGCCGCGATACCGAACATGCACAGCAACTGGGGCACCGAGATCATGGTAATGGTTGAGGCATCGGTAGTCTGAAAGGTGAGAATCGCAGCGACAAGGACCATGGGGAAATGAAACAAATACACCGGGAACACGACCTGGGAAAACGGCCGCCATAGGCCCCAGCCCAAAAAGCCACGCAGTGCTGCGGCTATGGCCGCAGGTACGCTGCCCAAGCCCCCTGTATGCGTCCCACCGGATTGCACAAACAACACCAGCAAAAAGACCCCCAGACAAAACACATTGCGGTGCAAGACCTGACCCGCAAGATTGACCCAGGGCGAAAAATGCTGGTAGTACCAAGAGCCCTGCTGATAGACCGGGAAATAGGCCCACACCAGCGCCAAGGTCGCGCCGCCCAGCACCCAGACCATACCGCGTGGCGGCGGCGCGGGCAGCCCCGCATCCTGAAGATGGCGCACCCAGGCCCAGATCAGGCCCAAGAGCAAGGGGCCGATGCGGGTATGGGTTTGGAAATACATCACGTTGAGAAACAGCTCGGGCGCCACGCGCTGCGGGTGGAAAAGATAAAACGGCGTTTCGTAGGTGACTGGGTACAGCAGCGCTGTGGCCAGTATGGGCACAAACGAGAGCATGAACAGGCATTGCAAAACCCGAAGGCCGCCCTGCCTTGTCATACCCATCAGCCAGCCCATCAGCAGTGGCAGAACGAGGTAAAACTGCATTTCAATCGACAGCGACCAGCCCACGGGAATGATATTTTTCATCTGAAAGTTGTCGATGAAAAGCAGGTTGTAGATCAAATTGTCCGCGGCCAGGCCAGGGTTACCCAGTGCATAAACTGCCAGCCCCAAGAGAAACAAAGGGTAGATACGAAACAGACGACGGATGTAAAAATTACGCACCGCGATCGAGCCGCTGCGCGCGAACTCACGCATTAGTGCGCCGCCCAACAAGTAGGCACTGACCATAAAAAACACATCGACGGCTTTATCGGTATTGGCTAGAAAACCCAGCCAGGCCGGCAATTGCGCTGCAAAAACGCTAATGCGATCAAAGTCCTTCAACAAGAACATCGCGCCGAAAAAGCAATGGAACAGCACAATGGAAAGGCTGGCCATACCTCGCAAGCCGTCCACTACCGGATCGTCCTGCGGGCCGCGATGAAACACCCGGTGCAGGCCTGCGCGCCATTGGACGCGCTGGCGGTAGTTAAACCATAGGCTAGGGATTGCTAGCCCCATAAGTGCACTTCAAAGGCGCCTGCTCTCGATGAACTGGGTAAAAATCCGCCCCTAAGGCACATCCGCCTTGACCCTGCTTGGCACGCGTGCCCTCGCCTGGTGATGCGACTGGCCTGGGACGGATGCACTAAGTTCTGTGCGGAGCAGGTAAGCAACATAAGGGCTAATGCAACTAAATGGAGAAAGAGTGAGCCGAGACAAGAAAAGGCAGCCGAAAGATACTTCGCGCTAGCCATGCGCATACCGATATGGTCAGTGTAAACGCATGGCGGCAAGGCCAGAAACTGAACCCTATGCCCCCATTGCGAAACCACCGTCAAGAGCTTGGTGCAAAATAAGCGCATGACTTTCAGTCCACGCTATCGATACATTGCCCTGGTGTATAGCCTGCTCTTGACCGCATTGGTCGGTTGCTCCACGCCAAGCCGACAAGCGGGCAGTGCCAATCAAGCACCCGCCTCTAGCCAAGCTGTGTTAACGGCACAACGGCAAGACGTCGTGATGCAGGCCATGGCGATGCTGGATCGCAACTATGCGTATAACGGTAAAAAATTGCACACCGGCTTTGACTGCTCGGGCTTGGTGAGCTTTGTTTACAAAGAATCAGCTGGCATTGAACTACGTGGCAGCGCCGCTGACATAGCCAGCAAAACCCGCGCCATTGCAGCCCATGCTGCGGCCCCAGGGGACTTGGTGTTCTTCAATACCTTGGGGGCGCCCAACTCCCATGTCGGCATTTACATCGGGTCCGGCAAATTCATCCACGCCGCCAATGAGCGCACCGGAGTGCGCATCGACCAAATCACTGCGGATTATTGGGCTAAGCGGCTCGAAGGCTACCGCAGCGTTTTGTAGTAACAGGATGGATGGGCTTGGCAAACTAAAAGCATACGGGAATTGGCTAAACCAGACTCATTGCCAACGCCTTATTCCTTATGCAAGCGCTTGGCGAAGCTCTTGTTAAGCCAATTTTTTGATCTCTTGGATTCCTAGTTGGAAGGTGGCTAAATGAACCCCGAGATTCATACCGACGGTTGAGCTTGTCCGGCCCTCACCAGTTCACCCAGAGCTGTAATTGCCTCGCCAAAATGGGAAATTATTCGCACCCCCTTAGGCGCTCGCTTGACCTGCGACACACCAGCCCCGCCTGCCCAGATCAGCACACTCTGAGGTAGCAAACGCCGCAAATGCGCCAGTGTTGGGGCCACATCGCGAGAAGGATAAGCAAAACTGAACGTTATCGCAACCACGTCGGCTTTGTACTCGATTGCAGCCAACTTCAAACAGTTTATTGGAATATCGGTTCCAACGTTCACGATGTAAGCGCCCGCTTCTGCCATCACGGCCTCGACCATAAGCAATCCAAGCTCATGGCGCTCACCAGGGGGCAAAGCGAATAAAAAAACTGGATAGCTAATCTTTGGTTTTGATTTGAGTGTTTCTGCAATCAAATAGCGTTCGATCATTGAGGAGCAAATGTGTTCGTGGTAAATATCGATTTCACCGCTTAGCCAGGCATCTCCAACGCCAAGCATCAGTGGGGCGATCGTGTTTTGGACAAAGTCCAACATGGTGCGCTTAGCGCGTTGTTTGCGCAGCAGGGCCTTAAATCCTTCGCTGTCGGAATAGCCCAGAAGACTGATCAAAGCATTTGTGGAGTCTGAACGCTCTACATTAGATTTGAAAAGGTTGAGATCCTCAGCCATTTTCAAATTTTCGACTTCCGTCTTGGCTACGACTTGACCGGGGCGAAGACCCGCCTCGAGCAGGCGTTTGATCACCATCAGCCTATTGACGGAGTCGCGTGAATAAATCGCCCTTCCGCTTAGGTCGTGTTGCGCCGGAGGAAAGCCAAACCGTTGGCGCCACTTTCGCAGTTGTTCAATGCCAAATCCCGTTTGACGTTCGATGTCTGACTGTAAGACGAAAGCATTGTTTGGCATAGCCACTCAGGGTAACAAAAAAATAAACATTTGTCCCCTCTGTTTTGTCCCAGACAAAGGCCTTAAATTACTAGTAAAAGATAGGGTTGGAATAGACAATTTTTGTGGTGTGCGACTAGCCCTTAGTTCAAAAAAAGCTTGCTGCTGGCTTGGTGTCCAAAGCGCCCACGATTCGCCCATAAGTGTTGGCTGTCCTGGACAAGCTGCGGCTTAGCTTGAATTTAAAACCGTTCGCCGCACCCGCGCGCATTCACCAGAGAGAAATGATGCAACCGACAGAAAAAACCGCAACCATTGCACAACGGACATCTGCGGCTGTAAAGTGCTGGGGGCTTTACTTCTCCGAGATGCAGCACCGTACGGCGAGTACGGGATCGCTCCAAGACTCAGCTTTCGACATCATTAGGCCGGCAGAAAACAATGCCGTATTTTCAGCGGTTGATGTACCAGTTACAGACAATTTTCTTGGAAATGAAAGTAGTCAAGGAAAGAACGTCACGGTCTGAAGACTGGCCCTGTTAGCGGCAATGTCTGGAGTGATCGATTTCTGACCCTAAGAAGGAGACGTTTTTTGGCTTCGTCAATCAGGGCCAGAAAAAAGAAACATTTGTCCCCCCTATTTTGTCCTGAATAAACGTCTTAAATTGGCACCCAGTTCCTGGATCCCCATAGCCGATCATCCGGTGTGCGCGACTCACCCTTAGTTCAAAAATGTGCCGGTGACTTGACGGCCGGCGCGCAGGCGATTTGCCGAAAGGTGCGGCTCAGACCGGACAAATTGCGGCTTACGCTGCATCTAAAACCGTGCACCACAACGTAAATATTTAATTTGGTTGAAAAATTTGACAGTGACCTGAACATCCGGCATTCGATCGTGAGGTGGGAAATGTTAGTAGAACTCTTGTATTGCAGCGTATCGGTGGCGCCCCATCTAACTAATGAAGACTTAAATCAAATATTAGCTTCGGCGCGACGTCGTAATTTGGCAGAAGATATCACTGGGATGCTGATCTACCACCAAGGAGAATTTGTTCAAATCTTAGAGGGTAGAAAGAAATCGGTTGAGAACATCTACGAAAAATTCATCGATTCTGATTTAAGGCATACGCGAATAAATAAGGAACAAGAAAACACCATTTCACATCGCAGCTTTAACGAATGTTCTATGGGTTTTGTAGGTGCGCCAGAAATCGAATCACTCATGCCATCATCGGGTATGGGGATTTTGATGAATATGCTCACGGACGAAGCCAAGTCAAAGCCTCTTTCCTTAGGTCTGAGTGCGTTTGTTTCAATCTACAACCAGATGCGCAAGTCACCTAACCGGTAATTTCTAGGGACACTTCATGTGCGATGCGCCCCGGCTTTGGTAATCCATTCATCCAGTAACTGACCTAGTCATGGGCAGACGAATCAGGGCGTCTAAGCCGACCAAACGACTGGCTTCAAAACGGTTCTCCAAGCTAATCTCTCCGCCCAGGGCCAAGACCATTTCCCGTGCGATGGTCAAACCAAGCCCTGAGCCCGATGCGGGCCGCTCAGTCGCGAAAGCTTGAAACAAACGCGTACCTTGGGCTGCGTCCATGCCGGGGCCAGAGTCTGCAATGCGCAGCACGGCGTGTGCACCTTTCTGACGTAAATCAATCCGCAAGCTGCCGCCTACTGGGCAATAGCGAATGGCATTGTCAAGCAGGTTGCGGGTCATCTCACGCAAGATCCAGGCATGGGCCAAGACGGTACAGGGCTGGGTTTCTATTTCAAAGTCCAGCGATTTGGCTGCGATGAGAGGCGACAAATCCAAAGCAATCTCGCGCACCGACGGCGCCCAATCAAGCCATTGGTAATCCTTTTGCTGTCGCAATTGTTCAATCTTGGCCAAAGAAAGCATTTGGTTGGCCAGTTGCGTGGCCCTGTCCACGGTCGCCTCTATGTCTTGGAGCGCCAGATGGGGGGCAAGATCGCCACGCCGGGCTGATTGCACTTGCAGTTTCAAAACGGCAAGCGGTGTTCGCAGTTGGTGGGCGGCGTCCCGGACAAACTTTTTTTGGTTTTCCAACAGATGCTCGAGGCGTTGCATCACTTGGCTAGCGGCTTGGGTCAGCGGCCGCAACTCGCGTGGCAAATCGGCCTCGTCAATCGCGCTGAGATCGTCTTCTTGGCGACTGGACAAAGCCTGGCTGAGCCTGCGAACTGGCCGTGTCACCCTTTGGACGACAAACAGCACAACGCCTGCAATGACAGCGATAAGCGCGGCTTGGCGCAGCAGCGTGTCGAGCAAAATTTGCCGCGCCAGCGTTTCTCGAAGTTCCAGGGTTTCGGCCACTTGCACCATCGCCATCGTCCGTTCGCTGCCGGTGGCAACCGGCTGCAATAAGACGGCCACCCGCACCGGTTCATCGCCTAAGCGAGCGTCGTAAAAATCTACCAAGGCCGCATACGGCCCTTGGTCTGGCAAGCGGCCTTGCCACGCTGGCAGGTCTTGTGCGCCATCAATCCACTGTCCTGTGGCGTCAGACACGCGGTAGGTCATGCGGCTGCGGTTGTCGGCCTCAAATGCCTCTAGGGCGGCGTAGGGAATTCGTGTTCGCAACTGCGCTTGTTCTGCACTGCCTTGGATTTCAATCAACTCCCCGATGGCTTTCGCCGATGCCAAGAGGGTTCTGTCATACGCAGTGTTGACTGCATTCAAAGTTTGACGGTACAGGCTCAAGGTATCAATGGCCACGAACAACACAATCGGCAGCAAAATACCCATCAGCAAGCTGCGCCGTAGGCTAGTGTGCCGAACTTCTCGCATGGTTTATTCGGCCTT
>JAEMRG010000013.1:0-2946 GCA_016463455.1 Rhodoferax sp. | reverse complement strand
AGCCGAAGCGCGCCAAAGGTGCTGGCCGGGTAATCAGCGGGAGACAGCGCGCTGGACTGTCTTCGGTTCAATGCGCGGACCCGGGCTTCGAGCTCATCGAGGTCAAAGGGTTTGGGCAGGTAGTCGTCAGCGCCCGCATTGAGTCCGAGTATTTTGTCTCCCACTGTGCCCCGTGCTGTCAAAATCAAGACAGGCGTTGCAAGACCTGCTTGGCGCGCGTTTTTCAATACTTGTAAACCGTCAAGCCCGGGCAAGCTCAAGTCCAAGACCACCACGTCGGGCTGTATCGCTTGCCATGCCGCCACCGCTTGGCTTCCGTTGTCGCAGAGTAGAACCTGCATCCTCTTTCTCTCCAGACTGCGTTGTAAGGTCAGTGCCAGGGTGGGGTCGTCTTCAATCAGCAGCAGGCGCATAAAAAGGAAGGTGGAGCGGTTCGGGTTTCCCCTAGAGTTTTGGACAGCCGATTGACAGCCTCGCTTGCCATCATAGAGCTGTTTTAAACACCCTCAGGAGAACTTTATGCGTCGCGATACCTTTCTGAAGTCTTTGGCCGCTTTGTCGGTGGCGGGCGCTTTGCCCATGCGTGCATTGGCCGCCAGTAACATCAAAATGATGATTCCAGCCAACCCAGGCGGCGGCTGGGACGGAACCGGGCGCGAACTGGGCAAAGCCTTGCTCGATGCCAAAGTAGCCGACACCGTGCAGTATGAAAACAAAGGCGGCGCCGCCGGCGCGATCGGTTTGGCGCAGTTTGTGAACGCGTCCAAAGGCGACCCCAACGCCTTGATCATGTCCGGTGCAGTCATGGTCGGAGGCATGATTACCGGCAAACCCCAAGTCGGTATGGACCGCATTACCCCGATTGCGCGTCTGACCAGTGAATTCAACGTCTTTGTGGTGCCTGCCGATTCACCTTTGAAGACGATGAAAGATGTGGTGGAGCAAATGAAGAAAGACCCAGGCAGCGTCAAGTGGGGCGGCGGCTCGCGCGGTTCGACGGAGCATATTTGCGCTTCTATGCTGGCAACCCGTGTCGGCGTGGACCCCAAAAAAGTGAACTACGTCGCCTTTCGTGGCGGCGGCGAAGCCACTGCGGCAGTGTTAGGTGGCAACGTCACCGTCGGTGGCAGCGGTTACAGTGAATTTGCCGAATACATCAAGGCCGGGAAAATGCGCGCGATCGGCGTAACGTCTGAAAAACGCTTGCCCGGAATTGCGATTCCCACGATGCGTGAATCGGGCTATGACGTGGTCTTGGGCAACTGGCGGGCTGTCTATGGAGCACCAGGCATCACCAATGAACAGCGCGCCGCCTTGACCGATATAGTGGTGAAGGCGACCAAATCGGATGCATGGAAAGCGGCTTTAGAGAAAAACGTCTGGACGCCTGCGCTGCTGACCGGCAAAGCTTTTGACGATTTTGTAGACAATGAATTTGCAAGTTTGCGCGGCATCATGTACTTGTCGGGCATGTTGTGAGTTTTATCAGCAGCAAAAAGAAGCAAGAAATCATCCTCAGTACGGGAATCATCGCGCTGGCCCTTGGGCTAGCGCTGGGTGCCTCTGGTATCTCCTCTGAGGCGGGGTACGCTGGCATCGGCCCCAATTTTTTGCCCCTGCTGGTGTCGGCGGGTCTTTTTTTGTGCGGCGGCTTCTTGTTCTGGGAAGCCATGGGCGACGGGTTCAGCCATCTGCCTGATGCAGATCCTAGCGAAGCAAGCCAAGCACCACCCTGCTGGAGCGGGATGGCTTGGATGTCGGCAGGCTTGTTGCTGAGCGCAGCCCTGATTACCACTATTGGCTTTATTTTGAGCTGCACTTTGTGTTTTGCTTGTGCAGCCCATGGTTTGCGTCAAGCCCTTGCGGGCCCTTCGCAAGCAACCCAGCCACTCAGCATCCGCAGTTGGGTGCTGGATGCCTTCTTGGGCTTGGCCATTTCAGCACCGGTGTTTTGGATGTTTACCAAATTTTTGGCAATCAGTTTGCCGGGATTGACGCAAAGCGGCTGGCTGTAATGGATATTTTGAATCAACTGCTTGCAGGTTTTGCAACCGCTGGCACGCCGGTGAATTTGCTGTGGGCTTTTGTCGGTTGCGCTTTAGGCACTGCGGTGGGTGTCTTGCCCGGGATCGGGCCTGCGACCGCCGTGGCGATGCTGCTTCCGATTACCTCGCATGTGGACGCCACCGCATCGATGATTTTCTTTGCCGGTATTTACTATGGGGCGATGTACGGCGGCTCGACCACCTCGATTTTGCTCAACACGCCGGGCGAGACCGCCACCATGGTCACCGCGATGGAAGGCAACAAGATGGCCAAGAGCGGCCGCGCTGGCGCGGCCTTGGCAAGCGCAGCAATTGGCTCCTTTATTGCTGGAACCATCGCCACCATCATCGTGACCTTGTTTGCGCCGGTGTTGGCCGATTACGCCGTTCGCTTAGGACCGCCCGAATACTTTTGCTTGATGCTGTTGGCCTTGACTACGGTGAGTGCTGTGTTGGGTCAAAGCACGGTGCGTGGGCTGACCGCCTTGTTTGTGGGACTTGCGATCGGTCTCATCGGTATGGACCAAATTACCGGCCAAGCGCGCTACACCGGCGGTGTGCCAGAACTGCTTGATGGCGTTGAAATCGTCTTGGTTGCGGTAGGTCTGTTCGCTGTCGCAGAAGCCTTGCATGCGGTGCTGTTTGAAGGCGCAGTGAAAGAATCTGAAAACAAACTCAGCCGCGTAACCATGAGCGCCAGCGACTGGCGTCGATCTCTTCCGGCGTGGCTGCGCGGCACTGCCATCGGGGCGCCTTTTGGCTGTATCCCCGCCGGTGGCACAGAGATTCCCACCTTCCTCAGTTACGCGGTAGAAAAGAAGTTGGCCAAAGGCGAACATCTGGCGGAGTTTGGCAACCAGGGCGCGATTGAAGGCGTGGCCGGGCCCGAAGCCGCCAATAA
>JAEMRG010000193.1 GCA_016463455.1 Rhodoferax sp. | reverse complement strand
AGCATCTGCTCCATGCTGGCGTAGAGCTTGGGGATTTCGCGCAGAAAAGTGGTTTCGTAATAGCTCAGCGCGTTTTCGATTTCATCGGCCACGCTGAGCTTGCTGTGACGCAGCAGACGGGTTTGCCATAGTTGCATAACGCGGGCACGCATCTGGGCTTCGTTGGCTGCCAACTCACGCGTGGCCAGCGCGTCGGTGCGGCCGCTGGCGTCGGTGCCCAAGCGCTTGATATCGTCGCGCGCGGCCAGCAATTGGGCGATGGCGCGCTCGGCGTCCAAAATACTTTTGCGCTGCACCTCGGTCGGGTGCGCCGTGAGCACTGGCGAAATAAAGCTCTGCGCCAGGCTTTGCGCCACGGCTTTGGCGCCTATGCCGCCTTCGCGCAAGCGGGCCAGCGCAACTTCCAGGCTGCCTTCCTGCACATCGCCCGCGCGCTCATGGATGGCACGGCGGCGGATGTGGTGCCGGTCCTCGGCCAAATTGGCCAGATGGCTGAAGTAGGTGAAGGCGCGGATGACGCTGACCGTCTGCGCCGCGCCCAGACCCTTGAGCAGTTTCTTAAGTGCCTTGTCCGCTGCATGGTCCGCGTCGCGCCGAAAGGCTACTGACAAGCGGCGCACCTGCTCCACCAGCTCGAAGGCCTGCACGCCATCATGCTCGCGGATCACGTCGCCCAAAATGCGCCCGAGCAGGCGGATATCTTCAAGCAGCGGGCGTTCGCTGTCTTTGCGCTGGCTAGGGGTGCTGGGTTTGGTGGGCATTCGGATAGGTCTGCGGTGAAGCGTAGGGGCGGAAGGGCTGAGCCCGGCGCATGCTAGCATCCCAGGCGGCGTCTAAGCCCTCCATTGTTTACCTATAGGTTACGACTTTGCACCACTTCACTATTGCCACCCGCGAGAGCCGACTAGCCCTGTGGCAGGCTGAGCACGTACAAGCGCTTTTGCAAGCGCAAGGCCACCAGGTCAGCCTCTTGGGCATGACGACCAAGGGCGATCAGATTTTGGATCGGTCTTTGAGCAAAGTGGGCGGAAAAGGTTTGTTTGTCAAAGAACTGGAAACCGCGCTGGAAGAAGGGCGCGCCGACTTGGCAGTGCATTCGCTCAAAGACGTGCCGATGGAGTTGCCGCCCGGTTTTGTCCTGGCTTGTGTCATGGAGCGCGAAGACCCGCGCGATGCCTGGGTGTCCAACACCTATCCCACCGTTGATGCTTTGCCGCAAGGCGCAGTAGTCGGCACCTCGAGCCTGCGGCGCGTGGCCTTGTTGCGCGCCATCCGCCCGGACCTAAAAATTGAAGCCCTGCGCGGTAATTTGGATACGCGTTTGCGCAAGCTGGACGAAGGCCTGTACGACGGCATCATTTTGGCTGCGGCCGGTCTCAAGCGCCTGGGGCTGGCCTCGCGCATTGCCCAGGTGTTTGAACCGGACTACATGTTGCCGGCCGCCGGACAGGGCGCTTTGGGCATTGAAATTCCCCTTGGCCGGGAAGATGTGGCGCAGGCGCTAGCGCATTTGCTACACCTGCCGTCTTTTCTGGCGGTGTCCGCCGAGCGCATGGTCAGCCGCTTGATGGGCGGCAGTTGCTCCATGCCTTTGGCAGCGCATGCCACTTTTTCTGGCGATAGCCTAGAACTACACGCCGCCTGGGGTGATCCCGAGGGTGTGCAGCCGCTGGTGCAGGTCAATGGCCAGGCCACCGTCCACACGATGGCCCAGGCCGAAGCACTGGGCACGCAGGTGGCGCAGGCGCTGCAGGCCGGTGTTGCCCAGAGCGCAAATTAATGCCGGCACACGCACTGCGCGCCATCATTACCCGCCCCGGCCAAGAAGCGGATGCCTGGGTAGCGCAAATCGAGCACCACGGTATCAGCGCGCTGGCCTTGCCGATGATCGACATCGTGGCCGTGCCGGACCGGACACTGCTGACCCAGGCTTGGAAGGATTTGGCTCAGTACGACGCCTTGATGTTTGTCAGCAGCAATGCAGTCAGCCATTTTTTTGCGGCGCGGCCGGCAGATGTCATAAGTTTGTGGGCGTCGGGCACCAAGGCGCCGCGCGCTTGGGTTACCGGGCCCGGCAGCCGCGCGGCATTACTGGCGCAAGGGGTGCAGGCAACGCGCATTGATATGCCCGCGCCTACCGCCCAAAGCCTGGACTCCGAAGCCTTGTGGTTGCAAGTGGAGTCGCAAATCCAGGCGGGTACCCGCATCCTTATCGTGCGGGGCGACAAGGCCACCGAATCGGCCGATGGCCTTGCCGCCAGCAGCGCCAAGGGGCAAGGGCGCGACTGGCTGGCCGTGCAGTTGCAATCGCGCGGCGCGCAGGTGGACTATGTGGTGGCCTATGCGCGCAGACCGCCCCAGTGGACGGCGGAGCAACGTGCCATCGTGGCGCAATCGCTGCTCGGCAAGGACGTGTGGGTGTGGAGCAGCGCCGAGGCGCTGGGCAATTTGTTGGCGGCCTTTCCGGGCCAGACCTGGGCAGAGGCCAAGGCGGTGGCCACACATGCGCGCATCGCACAAGCGGCGCGCCTTGCCGGATTTGGCAAGGTGGCGCTGGCCAGGCCGGGTCTGGCCGCCCTGTGCGCGTCGATAGAATCATTGGCATGAACAGCGCCGCTGACGAAGCACCTCCACCTCCACCTGAACCGGTAGCGCCTGTACCCTCGCCATTGCCACCTCCGGATAAGCCCGTATGGTGGCTGTATCTCAGTGCATTCGTTGCCTTTGTGGCGTTGGTGGCCTGTGTGCTCTTGTGGCAAAAAGTACAAGCCATGCAGGAAAACCTGGCGCGCCAAAGTGCCGATGCGGTGGGCCAAAGTACGGACGCGAAATCCACCGCGCACCAAGCGCGTGATTTGGCGATGGAGACCGCCGCCAAGCTGGCCGTTACCGATGCCAAACTCACTGAAGTGGCGCTGCAACGCGCGCAGGTGGAAGAGCTGATTCAAAGCCTCTCGCGCTCGCGCGACGAAAACCTGGTGGTCGATATTGAAGCTGCGCTGCGCCTGGCGCAACAACAAGCGCAATTGACCGGCAGCATCGAGCCCTTGGCCTCGGCACTGAAGATGGCCGAGTTGCGTTTGGGGCGTGCTGCGCAACCACGGCTGGCCCCGCTGCAACGCGCCATTGCCCGCGATATGGCGCGGGTGCAGAACACGCCGCTGTCGGACACGCCGGCCTTGCTGCTGCAACTGGACGAACTGGTCTTGTTAGCCGATGACTTGCCCCTGGCCAATGCCGTGGGACTGGTGCCACCGCCGGATTCGCTGGCGCGCAAGCCCAAGGAAGCGGTGGGTGACTGGTGGTTACGCATGCTGGCGGTGCTGCGCGAAGAAGTCAAAAGCCTGGTGCGCGTGAGCAAAATCACCGAGCCCGAGGCGGCGCTTTTATCACCCGAGCAGTCCTTTTTTGTGCGCGAAAATTTCAAGCTGCGAATTCTTAATGCGCGCCTTGGTTTGATGGCGCGCCAGATCGGACCGGCACGCGCCGACGTAGCCAATGCTAACGAGAGCCTGATGCGCTACTTTGCGCCGCAGTCGCGCAAGACGCAAACGGCCGCGGCGCTCTTGCAGCAAGTACAAACCAAGATGCGTACCTTGGACGTGCCCCGGGTGGACGAGACCTTGGCGGCGCTGTCTACTGCGGCTGCGGGGCGCTGAGGTGGTACGCGCTGTTTTGTGGCTGCTGGCTTTATTCGGCGTGGCCGTGGTCAGCGCATTGTTTGCTGCGAGCAACCCCGGCACGGTGACCTTGTTCTGGCCGCCTTACCGGGTGGACTTGTCCTTGAACTTGGTACTGCTGGTTTTGCTGGCGCTGTTTGTAGTGATCCACCTCGCGCTGGGCGCCTTGGAAACTTTTGCCGGCATTCCCGGGCAGGCGCGGCGCTGGCGCTTGCAGCAAAAAGAGCGTTGGGTGCAAAGCTCGCTGGTCGATGCCTTGGCGCATTTGGTGGCGGGCCGCTTTGTGCGGGCGCGCAAAGCGGCTGAGTACGCGCTTGCCATGCACACCCGCGAGGATGCGCAAGATGAATCGCAGGGCCGCAGTCTGCGCATCCAAGCCATTTTGCATTTGCTGGCTGCAGAGAGCGCGCATGCCGTGCAAGACCACAGTCTGCGTGATAAACATTTCCAGCAGGCGACTGATTTGTTGAATATCCCGGAAGTCAGTGCCACGCAGGAAGGCTTTTATATGCGTGCCGCGCGCTGGGCCTTGGATGACCACGATGCACCG
>JAEMRG010000192.1 GCA_016463455.1 Rhodoferax sp. | reverse complement strand
CACTGACGCTAAGTCGTGTGCCCCGTTAAGGAATTGGTCGCGCAATCATGTGTCGCACCAGAATCTTTGCTGAAGCCTGCCTGTCCGCCACGTCTGCAAAATCCAGCGCAGTCATGCCTTTTTGGTTTTTTAGATTGGCATCTGCGCCTTCAGCCAATAGCAGTTCCACCGCTTGGGGGCTGCCGTACATGGCTGCCATCATCAAAGGCGTGGTCAGGTTAGGCGATTCCGCATCGATGTAGGCGGAATGGCTGAGCAACAGTTTGATTACTTCGATGTGTCCGCCTGAAGCGGCGTAATGCAAAGGGGTCCAACCGGTTTTGTTTACGTCAGCGTCCAGCGCAATTAAGCGCTTACAGACTTCGACCATGCCGGCCATGGATGCCAGCATTAAGGGGCTTTCATCTTTCGCAGTTCGCACCTCAGCCCGCAAACCTTTGGTGCGCAACAGCAGGTCTAAAACCGCTGGCGAAGGCCGTCGTATTGCCAGAACCAGAGGATACTGGCCATCAAAACTTAAGGTGTTCGGATCAAAGCCGCGTGCCAAAACGTTGGCAACTACCCTCACTTCGTCGGTTTTTAGGCCTTCAAAAAAATCATCGTAGGATCCCGCATTGACTGGAAAAAAACAACATAAAACAATAAGATATAAAGCATACTTAAAGTTAAACATAAGAACAATCTCAGGTACTACATGAAGTTTCAGGATGCACTTGCGGCTTAAACAAGCACAAAAAATTGTCGCTACTGGCCCGGCCTACTTCCTCCACACTGCAGCCGCGCACCTGGGCAATCTGCTGCGCCACCAAGGGAACGAAAGAGGGATTATTGGCTTTTCCGCGATGCGGTACAGGTGCCAAATAGGGGCTATCGGTCTCAATCAGCAAGCGGTCTAGCGGCACCCAGGCCGCAATATCACGCAAGTCCTGGGCAGTTTTGAAGGTGACGATGCCGGAAAACGAAATGTAAAAGCCGCGATCTAAAGCGGCGCGGGCCACCTCTGCAGTTTCCGTAAAGCAATGAAAAACACCGCCAGCGCTACCCGATGTGCCGTCTTCGCCCTCCTCGTCCAGCAAAGCCAAAGTGTCTTGCGATGCGCTGCGGGTATGAATAACTAGCGGTTTGCACAGCGCGCGCGCGGCGCGTATATGCACCCTGAAGCGTTCGCGCTGCCAATGCATATCAGCCACCGTGCGGCCGTTGAGCCGGTAGTAGTCCAAGCCCGTCTCGCCAATGGCCAACACTTTGGGCATGGCACCTAGGGAAAGCAAATCTTGCAGGCTAGGCTCGCGCACGTTCTCATTGTCCGGATGCACCCCCGCCGTGGCCCAAAAATTCGCATAGTCCAGGGCCAGACTATGCACCACGGGAAATTCTTCCAGCGTGGTGCAAATACACAAAGCGCGCTCGACCTGCGCCAATTCCATAGCCGCGCGTATCTCCAGCACTTGGCTGCGTAGCTCAGGAAATGCCAGATGGCAGTGCGAATCAGTAAACACTTTGTAGGCTCAGCTTATTAGGTTAGGCGCAGATTTTGGCGGCGGATCACACCGTGTCGTTGGTCCGCTTGCTGCCTAAGAGCGACCCAAGCGCGGTTTCGATGGTATTTTTCAAAATTGCACCACGCGCATCAGCGCTAAAGCGCAGGCCCACGCCCTGGGGCCGCCCGGTGGGTGAATTGGCCGGCGTGATCCAGGCCACATGTCCGATAAAGGGGTGGCGCTTAGGGTCCTGGGGCAGTGTCAACAGTCCGTACAGCTCGTCACCCATTTGGTAATCCCGA
Organism: Rhodoferax sp.; assembly: GCA_016463455.1. GTDB lineage: Bacteria > Pseudomonadota > Gammaproteobacteria > Burkholderiales > Burkholderiaceae_C > Allorhodoferax. Next base: position 2,453 of record JAEMRG010000192.1, on the reverse strand, counting down.
TGGGTTTGTACAAACAAGCCGCCCTCGGAAAACACCGATATATACGCTTGGTACAAGTCCAGCGGCGTGTCCATCCGCAATTGCAAAACCGTAGGCCGGGCGCTCCCGCCAGACAAAACCGATTCAGACCACAGGCTTTCGCCAGCCAGGGTGGAAAAGGGTGGTGTTGACACTGTCATAAGGCTAGGCACCAGGTTTAAGTGACGCTTTTGGCAAGCGCCGTATGGGCCTGGGCCATCAAAGCTTCCATAAACAATCCCGGGTTAAACGGGTGGTCCATAGTGCGTCGATGTGCCTGCAAGCGCACGCCCCATTCTGACAAAACGGCCAGCGGCACACCACGCGGCAAGTCTTTTACGCTGAAAAATCGGGGCTGCCCGTCCACCGCCAGCGCCAACAGGTCATGACAAAGTTGCTGCTGCGCGCTGATCAATTGCTGTGGCGTCCAGTCCCGCAAGGCTTGTAGATCGCCCCGTACCAGCGCCTGGGGCAGCGCCGCCCAATGCACGGAGTCCTGACCCGATTGGGCCCAATGCAGCGCCGCCTGAGGGCGTCCGCCCTGGGCCTTCAGCGCCACTGCAGCTTGCGCGGGCTCTAGGCCCTGCGTGCCCAGCCAGGCCAGGCTGCTCGTCTCATCGGGCCAGACCATGGTGTGCACCAGACAGCGGCTGCGGATGGTGGGCAGCAGTTGGTGCGCTGCTTCGCTGGCCAGCACAAAGCGCACATCGCCCGGCGGCTCTTCCAGCGTTTTGAGCAAAGCATTAGCGGTGAAGGCATTCATGTCCTCCGCCGGATAAACCAACACCGCCTTACCGCGCCCGCGTGCGCTGGTGCGCTGTGAAAAATCAACCGCATCGCGCATGGCCTCGATGCGTATTTCTTTGCTGGGCTTGCGCTTTTTGTCGTCCAAATCTGCCTGGGCTTTCTCCGACAGCGGCCAGCCCAAGTCCAGCATCCAAGTCTCGGGCATCAAGACGCACAGGTCGGCATGGGTACGCACATCGATCGCGTGGCAACTGCCGCACTGGCCGCATGCAGCGTCGGCCTGCGGCTGCTCGCACAGCCAGGCCTTGACCAAGCCCAGCGCCAGTTCATACTGCCCCAGCCCAGCCGGTCCCGACAGCAACCAGGCGTGGCCACGCTGCGCTAACAGGCTGCGGGTTTGCTCGGCAATCCAAGCCGGGTTCTCTGCGTTCATGCGCCGGGCGCTCCGAGTAAATACCCCTTGGCACGCAAAGCCGCCATCACCTGCTCGCGTACCGCCTCGGGGCTCTGGTCGGCGTTGATGCGGGCAAAGCGCTGCGGGTCTTGTGCCAGGCGCGTGGCGTAACCACCCGCTACCGCCTCAAAAAAAGCCAAAGGTTGCGATTCAAACTTGTCCGGTACGCGTGCGCCGGTCAGGCGCGTGGCGGCGACTTGAGGCGGCAGGTCAAACCAGATCGTTAGTTGGGGTTGTAATAAAGCTTGGGCTTCACCACCACGGGCTTGCACCCACTGCTCCAGCGTTTGCAATACGCCCAGATCAAAACCCCGACCCGCGCCTTGGTAGGCAAAGGTGGCGTCGGTAAACCGGTCGCACAAAACCACCCTGCCCTGTGCCAAGGCCGGCGCGATGACGCTTTGTATATGGTCCCGCCGCGCCGCAAACACCAACAGCGACTCGGTCAAAGCGTCCATCGGGTCGTTCAGCACCAGCTGACGCAAGGCTTCAGCCAGCGGGGTGCCGCCAGGCTCGCGGGTACGGGTCACGCTGCGCCCCTGGGATTCAAAGGCCTGCGCCACCGCCTCGATATGCGTGGACTTGCCGGCACCGTCTATGCCTTCAAAGCTAATAAAAAGTCCTTGGGTGTTTTGCATCGCTAGGTTTGAAAGGCCGCGTCTTTAGGGGGAGCGTTGGTATTTATTGACCGCGCGATTGTGCGCCTCCAGCGTCGCGCTAAATTCGCTGCTGCCGTCACCGCGCGCCACGAAATACAGGGCATTGGACGCAATCGGGTGCAAAGCCGCACGCAGCGCCGCTTTGCCGGGCATAGAAATCGGGCTGGGCGGAAGGCCCTCGCGCGTGTAGGTGTTGTAGGGCGTGTCCGTTGTTAGATCGGATTTTCGGATGTTGCCGTCAAAACGCGTACCCATGCCATAAATGACCGTGGGGTCGGTTTGCAGGCGCATGCCCAAAATCAAGCGATTGTGAAATACCGCCGAAATCTCTGGCTGGTCGCTTATTTTTCCGGTTTCTTTTTCAATGATGCTGGCCAGTATCAAGGCCTGCTCCGGTCTTTGCAGTGGAACTTTCGGGTTGCGCTCGGTCCAGGCGGCGGCCAATTGCTTATCCATCGCCCGCATCGCACGGCGTAAGACGGCGGTATCACTCGAGCCTTTAGAGAAGGTATAGGTGTCCGGAAAAAAGCGCCCCTCCGGGTGCTCACCCGGGCGCCCCAAGCTTTGCATGAGTT
>JAEMRG010000191.1 GCA_016463455.1 Rhodoferax sp. | reverse complement strand
TTGTATGACTGCGGCGCAGCGGCAAAGGGTTACCTGAGAAAGGTGGGTTCGAAGAATATCGCCAGCAAGTGGCCCACTGCCGATAAGATCCTGAAAAAGGTGAACTTCACCAATGACCAGATCGCTGCGGCCGCCCTAATGGTGGACGTAGACGGCATGAAGCCAGAGGACGCTGCCAAGAAGTGGGTAGCCGCCAATCAGGCCAGTATCAAAGCCTGGACGAACTAAAAGTCTCCCGACAGCAGTGGGCCGCCGTGGGCGGCCCACTGTTTTGTGCAATTACTCTGTTTTAAGGTGAGTGAATGTTGCAGGCCACGCCGAAAATATCATGTCGTCACCTTTGGAAAATTTTCGGCGCTGACCCTGTCGGATTTTTGAAAAAATACCAGCACCAACCCACGCTAGACGCCTTTGCGGCGGAGAAATATATTGGGGCCGTCAGAGACGTATCTTTTGACGTGATGGACAATGAAATTTTGGTCATCATGGGCCTGTCAGGCTCGGGAAAATCTACCCTGATTCGCGCCATCACCCGCCTGCACGACCCCACCGCAGGGGAAGTCATGATGGACGGCAAAAATTTGCTGAACGCATCCCCCAGTGAACTCATAGAAATACGGCGCCACAAAATGGGCATGGTGTTTCAAAACTTTGGCTTGCTGCCACACCGCAATGTCATTGATAACGTTGCCTTCCCTCTTGAAGTGAGCGGCATGTCGCGCACGCTGCGCGATGCCAAAGCCCGCGAGATGCTCAAACTCGTTGGGCTTGAAGGGCGTGAAGCCTATTTCCCGCGGGAATTGTCCGGGGGGCAGCAGCAACGGGTCGGCATCGCGCGCTCACTGGCCGTGGGGCCGGAAATTTGGTTTCTCGATGAGCCTTTTTCAGCCCTGGACCCGCTGATCCGTCGCGAAATGCAGGACGAGTTCATACGCCTGCAAAAGCTGTTGCGAAAAACTATTTTGTTTATCACCCATGATTTTGATGAGGCGATCCGGCTCGCTGATCGCATCGGCATCATGAAAGACGGCGAGTTGGTGCAATTGGCAACACCGCAGGAAATGGTGTTGCACCCTGCCAATGACTATGTGCGCGAGTTCGTCAAAATTGCGCCGCGCGACAAAATTCTGACACTGGGCGCGATCGCCCGTCCACTGGCGGGTGAAGTCCCGCAACAGGCCTTGGCCGGGGACACCAAGCTGTGTGATGCGGCGGCTCAAATACTGGCCTCCGACCAGCGTTTTTCCATCCTGAACCAGGGCCAGCAGGCCATGGGCACGGTCAGCCGCGAGGATTTGATCGAAGCCCTGTTCCCACAGACGGCGACGCTATGACTAGCGCGCTCGCAGTGGATGTAGCTTCAGACACAGAGCAGGCACGCGGTCAAACTTGGCTGCCCGCTCTGGGTTTTTTTGGGGCTTTGCTTGGCGTGGTTGCCAGCGGCGCATTTCCTTGGCTCGACATCTGGCCGGGAGAGTGGGTGCTGCCATTTCGGGATTGGTTAACCGATGCATTCGCCTGGTTTAGTGAATGGGCTAAGCCGCTTACGCGGGCCATCTCGGCGATCCTCTTTGTACCGCTTCACGTGGTAGAAGTTTTACTTTTTCGGGGCGTTCCCGATTGGAATTTGCCTGCCTTGCCCTGGGTGTTCGTGGTCATGGGTGTGGTGGTGTTTGCCCATTGGCAAAGTGGCTTGCGGCTAGCCCTTTTCTGCGGCGCATGCATGATGTATTTGGTGCTCTTTGACCTTTGGTCAGACGCCATGCAGACGGTCTCCTTGGTGCTGGTGACGGTTCCGCTGGCCGCAGGTATTGGCCTGGCTTTGGGTATTTGGTCGACCCGCAATCGTGGGGTGGAACGCACACTCAATACGCTGTTTGATGTGATGCAAGCCACGCCGCACATGGCCTATTTGGGGCCCGTGGTGGTGTTGTTCGGCTTTGGCCAAGTGCCCGCTATGCTTGCCACGCTGATTTTTGCATTGCCACCCATGGCACGGTGCACCATACTGGGCATACGCAGCGTTTCGCCTGAGATTGTGGAGGCGGGCACCATGGCGGGATGTACCGCACAGCAGCGACTGTGGAAAGTGGAGTTGCCAGCAGCGCAACAAACCCTGCTGCTCGGACTGAACCAGGTGGTCATGCAAACCCTGGCGATGGTGGTGATTGCTTCGCTGGTGGGCGCATCGGGCTTGGGGCAAAAACTGCTTTTTTCACTGCAACAATTGCGTATTGGAAAAGCCTTGGAGCAAGGCATCGCCATCACCCTGATGGCTTTGGTTTTGGATCGGCTCACGGTAGCGCAAATGGTGCGGGTTGCGGCAAATACCATCGTTTCGGGCAGCTTCTGGCAGCGTCATATGCACAGCCTGGTGTTTGCCTTGGCAGGGCTCTGCCTGATCGTACTGGGCTACCTGGCGCCGGTACTGTCCGTATTGCCATCGGAAATGACTATCTCCTTTGGGGGCCATATTGACAATGCAGTTCGGTGGATTTCCAAAAACCTCTACAGCTACCTCAAGCCCTTTCGTGACAACATCACCATCTACCTGTTGCTGCCCATTCGTGATTTTTACCTCTGGCTCCCTTGGGTCATAGTCATCGCTGCGCCCACGGCGATCGCTTGGCATCTAGGCCGCTGGCGGCTGGCTTTGGTGCCCGTGGGGCTGTTTGGCTTTTTATTGCTGGCAGGCTTTTGGACGCCGCTGATGTTGACCATCTACTTGGTCACCAGCTGCGCGATTTTGTGCTGCCTCATTGGCATCCCTTTGGGGGTGTGGGCTGCAAAAAGTCCTGCAGCCGCGCGCGCGCTCATGCCACTGTGCGATCTGCTGCAAACTTTTCCTAGCTTTATTTACCTGATCCCAGTCATCATGCTGTTTCAGACCAGCGATTTGTCTAACGTACTGGCCATGCTTTGCTATGCCACCGTGCCTGCGATCCGCTACACCTACCTAGGGCTGATGCGCGTGCCGCAAACAACGCAGGAGGCGGCCATTGCGTCAGGCGCAACGCCAGCCCAGCGACTATTCAAAGTAGAACTGCCGATTGCATTCCCCGAAATTTTATTGGGCATCAACCAAACCATCATGATGGCACTGGCCATGGTGGCCATCACTGCGCTGATTGGCTCGCGTGATCTGGGACAGGAAATCTACAAAGCGCTTCCCAATGCCGATACCGGACGCGGCCTGTTAGCCGGACTTGGAATTGCCTTTATTGGTATCGTCGCAGACCGGCTCATCAATGCCTGGGCCCAAAGGCGCAAACGCCTTTTGGGCATGGCTTAATTGCTGGGAATTTGAAACCGGCCTATGCGCGACAGGGCTGGCGCCAATCGGCCAGCACCTGTCGGCGCATACCCTTAGTTAGGAAGCCGAAAGTGAATAGCCAATGGCCATGACCGCTACGCCTGCGATCAAGGTGACATAGGGCAAGACGCCGGCCTTGTTTTCAATATCGCCTGTTTCCCGCAAGTCACTCGATGTGCTTTCAGGAAACACACCGCCGTCCTGAACGTAGTGGCGGAATAAAAAGACCGGTATCACCAAAGCTGCAACCACTAAGCCGGTCATCAAGGTTCCGGCTCCCCATACATTGGCGCCCATGCCCATCAGGAACACATTGACAAAAGCTAGAAGCGCGCCAACGGCCAGCAACCAGGTCGCTGCTTTGTAGGGACGGTCCCAATTGCCGCGATCCATACGGTGGATCCATCCTGCGTTGAGGTTGAGGAAGTTGAAAATGATGTAGCCGACATTGGATGCGGCGAGCACAAACACATAGTCGGACAAGAGCAACAAAACCAAATTAAAGCAAAGGTCGGTCCACATGGCCGCAGTGGGCGCGCCGTGTTCGTTCACCTTGCTCAAATACTTGGGCAACCAGCCGTCTGCGGAGGCCTGGTACAGCGTGCGCGAAGAGCCAGCCATAGAGGTCATGATGGCCAGAACCAGCGCCAAGATCATCATGGCAATGAGCAAGTTGGTGATGGCTGGACCCGCACCAATGATGCTGGCCATCGCGGCTGCGACACCCATACCAGAATAAATATCAGGCGCCAAAATGCCGTCATAGACTGCGTTGGTGATCGCACCATCGGCCGCAACCACCGGCTGAGTCACCACGTTACCGAGGCCAAAGTGTGCTTGAAAAGCGAGGGGAACCAGCAGAAACACCGCGATACACAGCAGCCCGCTGTAGAAAATGGCTTTGAAGGTATCCGTCTTGGGATC
>JAEMRG010000190.1 GCA_016463455.1 Rhodoferax sp. | reverse complement strand
CTTGCAGGACATCTTATGCCGATAGATTTCAAAGACCGTGTAGCGATTGTGACTGGCGCCGGCGGCGGTTTGGGCCGTTTGCACGCCTTGGCCTTGGCGGCACGCGGTGCCAAAGTGGTAGTCAATGACCTGGGCGGCGCCCTTGACGGATCGGGTGCCTCGGCCACAGCTGCCGAGGCGGTGGTGGCCGAAATCCGTGCTGCCGGTGGCACGGCCATGGCCAATAGCGCATCGGTCACCGATTTCGCAGCGGTGCAGGCCATGGTGCAAGAAACCATGGACGCCTGGGGCCGCATCGATATTTTGGTCAATAACGCCGGCATCTTGCGCGACAAAAGTTTTGCCAAGATGGAACTGGTCGATTTCCGCTTGGTGCTGGAAGTGCACCTCATGGGCGCGGTCCATTGCAGCAAAGCCGTCTGGCCGCACATGATTGCGCAAAAATACGGCCGTATCCTGATGACGACTTCTAGCAGCGGCCTGTACGGTAATTTTGGGCAGAGCAACTATGGCGCGGCCAAGATGGCCCTGGTCGGGCTGATGCAGACGCTGTCCATCGAAGGTGCAAAAAGCAATATCCATGTCAATTGCCTGGCACCGACTGCCGCCACGCGCATGACCGCCGGCCTGATGCCCGAGCCGGTGCTTGCGGCCTTGCAGCCCGAGGCAGTGGTGCCGGCCATGCTTGCGCTAGTGGCCCAAGACGCGCCTACCCGCACGATTTTGTGCGCCGGTGCTGGCAGCGTCGAAGCTGCCCATATCACGCTGAGCGAGGGCAGTTGGATTGGTTTAGGCGAGGGGTCGGACGAGCGTTTGCAGGCGCAAATGGCCCAGGTGGTGGACACCACCCAATTCCAAATCCCTGCCAGCGGTGCAGCCCAGGGCGCACATGAAATAGGCCGCGCAGGGCGGCACCTGCGTTAATCGGCGCGCAAATCCCTTGCCCTAGCGCCAAAAGCGGGCGCTTGAGCGCCCTAGCGCCTATTTCCTTGTGCTGCGCTATTGCAATCGGAGCGGGTCACCCCAGCTAAACCTGACTGTGCTACCGTCAGTACGAGCGAAAAATTAAAAGGGCCGACTGGCATGAGTGAAAGCAATTGGGCCCGCGAAGGCTTCCCGGCGCAGCAACTGCAAGGCATACGCCGGGGTATTGAAAAAGAGAGCTTGCGTTCGCTGAGCAGCGGCGCATTGGCGGCCACGCCACATCCCAAAGCGCTGGGCTCGGCGCTGACACATCCGCACATCACCACCGATTTCAGCGAATCCCAGATCGAATTAATTACTGGCGTGCATGCGGGCATTGAAGACTGCCTGGACGAACTGCGCCGCGTGCAGAACTACACATTGGCATCCATGGGCGAAGAAATGCTTTGGGTGTCCAGCATGCCCTGCGGTCTGCCAATAGACGATGCGATTCCGCTGGGCCAGTACGGCAGCTCTAACGTGGGCCAGGCCAAAACCGTGTACCGCAGCGGTCTGGGCTACCGCTACGGGCGGCGCATGCAAACTATCTCGGGCATCCACTACAACTGGTCTTTGCCCGAGGTATCCAGCCAGGACTATTTCGCGCTGATACGCAATTTCCGCCGCCATGCGTTTTTGCTTTTGTACTTGTTTGGCGCCTCGCCTGCGGTGTGTTCCACTTTTGTGCAAGGGCGCAGCCACTCTTTGCAGGAATTACATCCTGGCACTATGGGCCTGCCCTATGCCACTTCGCTGCGCATGGGGCGCCTGGGCTACCAAAGCGATGCGCAAAGCGCGCTGGCCGTTAGCTACAACAGCTTGGAAGGCTATGCCGCCTCGCTGCACCAAGCACTGACCGAACCCTATGCGCCTTATGTGGACATCGGCGTGCGCAATGCTGACGGCAGCTTTAAACAATTGACAACCAGTTTGCTGCAAATCGAAAACGAGTTTTACGGCACCATCCGCCCCAAGCGCGTCATCTTCCAGGGCGAGCGCCCCTTGCACGCGCTGCGCGAGCGCGGCGTCGAATACGTGGAAGTGCGTCTCATGGACTTGGACCCCTTCGAGCCGGTGGGCATACGCGCCTCTACCTTGCGTTTTCTAGATGTGTTTTTGCTGCACTGCCTGAGCCAGCCCAGCCCGCAGGACAGCCTGGCTGAAATCGCGGCCATGTCGCGCAACCAGCAGTGCGTCGCCGAGCGGGGCCGCGAACCCGGCTTGCAATTGCAGCGTGGTGATGACATGGTGGACCTGACCACCTGGGGTCTGGATATCGTGGCCCAGTTGCGCCCAGTAGCCCAGGCGCTGGACCAAACCCACGGCGGCAGTGACTATGCGCAAGCGGTCGAGCTGGCGCAGCATGGCTTGATGCACCCGGACAGCCTGCCCTCGGCGCGCGTGCTGCAAGCTACGCGCGAAGACCATGGCGGATCGTTTTCTGCTTTTGTGCGCAGTCTGTCGCAGCAAACCAAAGCGCAGGAACTGGCACGCTCCCTCGAACCGCACGAGTTGGCGCACTTTCAGCAGTTGGCGCAAGCCTCGTTAGAGCGGCAGCGCGAAATTGAAACGGCAGACACTCTGCCTTTTGACGCTTATCTGCAGCAATACCTGTCGCCTGAGCGTTTGGGGCGACCGACGGCTTAGACGCAGCCCTTGCGCCTAAACGCTGCTTGGTGCGCAAAGTGCCATGCGGACCAAGCGTATAGGTGTCCGGCAAAGTACCGGACAATCGCGTATTCCCCTAGGCTAAGAGAATAAGAACATGGCGATACAGTGGTTTCCCGGGCATATGCACCTGACGCGCAAAGCCATTGGCGAGCGCATCCGGGAGATTGACGTGGTTATCGAACTGCTGGATGCGCGCCTGCCTGGCTCCAGCGCCAACCCGATGCTGGCCGAACTCACGCGCGGCAAGCCGGCACTTAAGGTGCTAAATAAACAAGACCTGGCCGACCCGGCGCGCACCGCTGACTGGCTGGCCCATTACAACGCTCTGCCCGGCGTGCGCGCATTGCCGCTGGACGCGGGCATGACGACACCTGCGCGCGCCCTGGTCGAGGCCTGCCACCAACTCGCGCCCTTGCGCGGCGGCATGGCCAAACCCATGCGCGTGCTGATTTGCGGCATTCCTAATGTGGGCAAGTCCACGCTAATCAACACGCTCAAAGGCAAGCGCGCTGCCAAAACCGGCGACGAGGCCGGTGTCACTAAAACCGAGCAACGTATCACCATCGCCGACGACTTTTACCTCTACGACACGCCCGGTGTTTTGTGGCCACGCATCATCGTCGCCAAAAGCGGCTACAACCTGGCGGCCAGCGGCGCTATCGGTCGCAATGCATTTGACGATGAAGAAGTGGCGCTGGAGTTGCTGGACTACCTGCGCCAGCACTACCCGCAAGCCCTGGCGGCGCGCTATGGTCTGGCTGATGCGAGTGCGCAGACCGACGAACAAATACTGGACGGCGTGGGACGCCGGCGCGGCGCGCTGCAATCGGGTGGCCGGGTGAACGTGCAAAAAGCCGCCGAAATTGCCATCCACGACTTTCGCAGCGGTGCTTTGGGTCGCATCACTCTGGAAAGCCCTGAGGAGTTTGCCCAGTGGCTGGCCGCAGGTGAAAAGCTGGACGCCGAGCGCCAGGTTAAAAAAGACGCTATCGAACAAGCGCGTCTGATCCGCCTGAAAAAAATTCCTCGCCCGGCGCTCGTGGACGAACCCGACGAGCCTTCGGATTGACGCATTCTTGGATGGCGCCTCTAGGTATCGGGGCTTGACGTTTTGGACCTGCGACCCGGCTGGCAGGCAGTGTCGGCACCGCTTAGGCGATATAGTGTCTCGACAAGCCTTTACCCGCCACGCGCCGCTGAACCGGCGCCAACTTGAACAGCGAGCCTGCCATGCAATTGACCCCCGAGCAATTAGCCCAGTTTGACCGTGACGGTTATCTCTTTTTCCCCGGCCAGTTTTCGCCCGAGGAAACCCAGTCCCTGCTGGACGCGGTGCCCGCGCTCTATGCCAAACGCGATGCTTTCAATGTGCGCGAAAAAGGCCGCGACGCCGTGCGCACCAACTTCGCGGCGCATATGGTGAGCAAGCCTTTTGGCAAGCTAGGCCGCCATCCGCGCATGATCGAGCCGGTGGAAATGCTGCTGGGCGAAAAGCTGTACATGCACCAGTTCAAGGTCAACGGCAAGATGGCTTTTGAGGGCGACGTCTGGCAATGGCACCAGGACTACGGCACCTGGCTGAACGACGACATGATGCCCACCGAGCGCGCCATGAACGT
>JAEMRG010000189.1 GCA_016463455.1 Rhodoferax sp. | reverse complement strand
TCCTCGCCCACTTCGGCGCGCTCGGCGACAAAGCGCAAGCGGTCGAAATTCATATTCGCGCCGCACAAAATCGCGGCATAGGTTTTGCCGCGTGTTTTATTGGCGGCGGCGTATTTTTTGATAGCCGCCACTGCCAGCGCGCCCGAAGGCTCGACGATGGAGCGGGTGTCCACAAAAATGTCTTTGATCGCGGCGCAAACGGCGTCGGTGTCCACGGTAATGAATTCATCCACCAGGCCGCGCGCGATGCGAAAAGTCTCCTCGCCCACCAGTTTGACCGCCGTACCGTCGGAGAACAAGCCCACGTCCGCCAAAGTCACCCGTGCACCGCTGGCTACCGACTGCATCATCGCGTCCGAGTCGCTCATCTGCACGCCAATGACCTTGATCTCTGGGCGCACCGCCTTGATGTAATTGGCCACGCCGCTGACCAGGCCGCCGCCGCCAATCGCCACAAACACCGCGTCCAAAGACCCTTGGTGCTGGCGCAAAATTTCCATGGCAATCGTGCCCTGGCCGGCGATCACGTCCGGGTCATCAAACGGGTGCACAAACGTCATGCCCTGTTTTTTTTCTAGCGTCAGCGCGTGGTTATAGGCATCCGTGTAGCTGTCGCCGTGCAGCACCACCTCGCCGCCAAAGCCGCGCACCGCGTCCACTTTTAGCTGGGGCGAGGTCACCGGCATCACGATGACTGCGCGCGCCTGCAAGCGGCTGGCCGCCAGCGCCACGCCTTGCGCGTGGTTGCCGGCGGAGGCGCAAATGACGCCTTTTTTGAGTTGTTCGGCGCTCAAATGCGCCATCTTGTTATAGGCCCCGCGCAGCTTGAAACTGCGCACCTGCTGCTGGTCTTCGCGCTTGAGCAGCACCGTGTTGTGAATACGCTGGCTCAGGTTTTTGGCAGTTTCCAGCGCCGATTCGGTGGCCACGTCATAGACGCGGGCATTGAGAATTTTGATCAAGTAGTCGGCAGGCGACAGGTCGGGGGCTTTTTTCATGCGGTTTCAAGAGTGCAAGGCGGATGATAATCCTCGGCTTTGCCGCGAGCGGCTTTCACCCCTGATGCTTTAGGAGAGTTGGTATGGAATGCACCGTCAGTTGGACTGGTAACAGCGGCGCCCGCTCCGGTATGGGCTTTGTGGCCGAGACCGGCAGCGGCCATGTACTCATGATGGACGGCGCGCCCGACGCCGCCAAACCCGAAAACGGCGGCCAAAACCTGGCGCCCAGGCCCATGGAAACCGTGCTGGCTGGCACCGGCGGCTGCAGCGCCTACGACGTGGTGCTGATCTTGAAGCGCGGCCGCCACGCAGTGCAAGGCTGCAGCGTCAAGCTCACGTCCGAGCGCGCCGAGCTTGACCCTAAGGTGTTCATAAAAATCCATATGCACTTTAGCGTCACCGGCCACAACATCCCGGCCAGCGCGGTAGAGCGGGCGATAGCCATGAGCCATGAGAAATACTGCTCGGCCAGCATCATGCTGGGCAAAACGGCTGAAATTACGACCAGTTTTGAAGTGACCGAGGCTTAAGTCCCGGGCCTGCGCAAGCCGCTCTGGGCGCGGATGGCCGCCAAGGCATAGCGCCAAGCGCTAAAATGCATGAAACTTCAATGAAATACCATGCCTTCCTCCGCGGTACTGCGCTCACCACCTAGGCCCCTAAGCGCAAGCGCCCAACTGTCGATACAGCTCGATGCTGGCAAGGTTTACCGGCGCGAGGATCTCGCGCGCGTTAGCAAAGCAGTGGACCGGCACTTGCGAGAACTGGTCGACAGTGGTCAGCTATTCAAGCTGGCCCAAGGCCTGTACTACGCGCCTAAGCAATCAAAATTTGGTCCGCTCCCCCCTGAGGATGGTCAGTTGGTGGAGGGGTTTTTGCGGGACAAAGAATTCCTCATTTTTTCCCCTTCCGCCTACAACGCAGTCGGCCTGGGTACCACCCAGCTCTACAACCGCACACTGGTGTACAACCACAAGCGCCACGGAGTTTTCCAGCTCGGCAAACGTCAATTTGATTTCCGGGTAAAGCCGCGTTTTCCTAAGATGCTGACTTCGGAGTTTCTGTACGTGGACTTGCTCAATAACTTGGACGAATTGGCCGAGGACCGCAAGGCGGTACTCGAGCAGGCGCTGCTCAAGCTACCGCACTTGGACTCCGTGCGCCTTCAAAAGGCGGCGAAAAGCTTCGGCAATTTGGCAACACGCAAGCGCCTGCGGGAGTGGGCTGATGGCTGAGTTTTTGCACCAGCGACGTGATTTCGCCCAACTCCTCGCCGTGATTGCCGATGCGCGAGGGCTCGACCCCATGCTGGTCGAGAAAGATTATTGGATCATGCACGTCCTTTGGGGCTTACAGGCCCAAGGCTTGCAATTCGAGTTGAAAGGCGGCACATCGCTGTCCAAAGGATTTGGCGTTATTCACCGCTTTTCCGAAGATATCGATATCCGCATCGAGCCGCCGACCGATATGCAGGTCGCGACGGGCCGCAACCAAGACAAACACGCCCAAATAGCGTCACGCCGCAGTTATTACGATGCGATGGCCCAACGTATCAATATCCCCGGCATTGAAAGCGTAGACCGGGATACCTTTTTTGATGATGAAAAAATGCGCAGTGCCGGTATCCGCCTGTCCTACACGCCACGCACCGCAGGCCTGAAGGGTGTGAAAGATGGCGTGCTGCTGGAACTGGGTTTTGACGACACCGCGCCCAACCGCCCTGTCACCATCTCCTCCTGGGCATGGGACTTTGCACTCGAAAAGGGCGTTTCAGTTTTTGACAACCGAGCCATAGATGTGCCCTGCTACTTGCCGACGCACACTTTTGTCGAAAAGCTGCAAACCATCTCGACCAAATACCGGCGTCTTGCACAAGGCCAAGGATTTCCTGCCAACTTTTTGCGGCATTACTACGATGTCTATTGCTTGTTAGGGCTGCCAGAGGTTCAGGCATTCATGCAGCAAGAGGCCTACCAAATCCGCAAGCTAGAAAGATTTCGCTCCGGCGATGAATTGCTAATCGCCAACAACGCTGCCTTTATCTTGAGCGACCCCCATCAGCGCGACTTTTTCGCCGGTGAATATCGCAAGTCATCTGCCCTGTATTACCAGGGGCAGCCTGATTTTTATCAGCTGCTCGCCAGAATATCGGCGCATATAAGCGCAATGTGAGCGAGGGGCGCCAGCTAAGTCGCCTTCCAAAAAAAGCATCCATGCGGTCGCGCTCGGACAAAGCTTTGCGCCCTTAAGGAAAGCCGCCCACCTCAAACCCGCTGCGCCACCGTAGTCATGACCTTCGCGGCGGCGCGCATCAGGTCGCCGACAAAGCTGGGCAATTGCGCGGCTCCGGCTGCGCTGGCCTGGCGGGCGTGGCCTATTTCGTCGTCGCGCATTTGCGCGACGATGGCGCGTGATGCATGGTCCTTGGCGGGTAATTGCTGCAAATGGCTGTCCAAATGCGCGCCCACCTGGTTTTCGGTCTCCACCACAAAGCCTAGGCTGACCGCGTCGCCCATGCGCCCGGCCAAGAGGCCCAGGCCAAAGGCCCCGGCGTACCACAGCGGATTGAGCAGCGAGGGACGTGCGCCCAACTCTTGCAGCCGCTGCGCCGTCCAGGCCAAGTGGTCGGTCTCTTCCTGGCAGGCTTTTTGGTAGTGCGCCCGCAAATTGGCATTGGGCGTGGCCAGCGCCTGGGCGGTGTACAGCGCCTGCGCGCAGACCTCGCCCACATGGTTCACACGCATCAGGCTAGCGGACAGGTTTTTTTCCTCTTGCGTCAGCTCAGTTGCCTGGTCCGCCACCGTGGGGCAGGGTTTGGAGGCATGGGGCTGGGCAAACAAGGTGCGCAAGGCTGTGTCGCAGGCGATCAGCAGTTGGTCGGTGGTGGAGTGCATAAATAGAGCATAGCCGCAAGCGGTCTATGCGGAGCGCTTTCCCGCCAAGAGCCCTTGGGGCTTGCATTTCCTGGCTGTGGGCGTTACGCAGAATCGGCTTTGGCACTGAAAACTTTAGTTTTTGTTGGTAAAAAACTACAAAATCGTTATAAATGTTAAATTTGTGACACTCAAACCGTTGTAAAAGGCCAACGCCATGTTGAAATCCAAATTGCTTCAAAACAGGAGCCCGATGCCGTTAAGAAAATTTCAATAACGGTGTTTTTTTAACAAATATGGAGTTTTCATGAAAAAGACATTGATCGCCCTCGCTTCGATCGCAGCGGTAGGCGCCGCTTCTGCACAGGTGTCCATTACCGGCTACATGTCGGCTGG
>JAEMRG010000188.1 GCA_016463455.1 Rhodoferax sp. | reverse complement strand
CATGTGCATGTTCGTGCACAAGCGCATGGGGCAATCCCTGCAGCCAAGTGCGGTAGGCCATCCACAAGGCGGTGGCAGCGATCAGCGCGGCAGATACTAATTGCAGGTAGGGCTCGCTTTGCACGGCGTTCCAGTGGCCGCCAAAATACAAGCCGCCCATGGCCACCGCCCACACGATGGCGGTGTGCGATAGCGTTGCCGCCAGGCCAAGCAAGACCGCCTGGCCGACCGTGCCGCGCACCGCGATGATGAAAGCGGCCATCATGGTTTTAGAGTGCCCAGGCTCCAGGCCATGCAGCGCCCCCAGAGCAATGGCGCTGGGGATAAACCACCAGACGCCACCGTTGCCTTGTTGCAACAATTGGACAAATTCGTTCATCCTCCGGACTATAAGCCTGGAAGTAAAACTAGGGTAAACCAGTAGGCTTATTAGCACTCTCTGTGTTTGAGTGCTAATATTCAGGCTTCAGACTGAAGGAGTCCGTAATGTCCCTCGCAATCGCCTCGAATACCGCTTTGGCCACGGCCAATCCCTGGTCTTTGGTGCCGCCGCTTGGCAACCTGGACGCATATATCTCGGCCGCCAACCGGCTGCCGATGCTGACGCTAGAAGAAGAACAGCGCTTTGCCCGCCAGTACCGCGACGACAACGACCTGGAAGCCGCCGGTAAATTGGTGCTCTCGCACTTGCGTTTAGTGGTGTCGGTAGCGCGCCAATACCTGGGCTATGGTTTGCCGCATGGCGATCTGATTCAGGAAGGCAATGTCGGCCTGATGAAGGCCGTCAAACGCTTTGACCCGGACCAAGGCGTGCGTCTGGTGAGCTATGCGCTGCACTGGATTAAGGCCGAAATCCACGAATACATTTTGAAGAACTGGCGCATGGTGAAAGTGGCCACCACTAAAGCCCAACGCAAACTCTTTTTCAATTTGCGCTCTATGAAGCAGCGCTTCAAATCTGATGATGCCGCCGCCGACATGGCCACCCACCGCGACACCTTGAGCCCAGCCCAAGTGCGCGCCATGGCCGACGAACTCAACGTCAGCGCCCAAGATGTGCTGGAAATGGAAACCCGGCTTTCGGGCGGCGATGTCTTGCTCGACCCCATGGCCTCGGACGATGGAGAAGAGGTCTATGGCCCTATTTCTTACCTGACCGATAGCAACCATGAGCCGCTGGCGGTGATCGAAGCGCACCGACGCGATGTGTTGGCCTCGGACGGTATTGCCAGCGCATTAGAAGTGCTTGATCCGCGCAGCCGGCGTATCGTGGAAGAGCGCTGGCTCAAGGTCAACGACGACAACAGCGGCGGCATGACGCTGCATGAGTTGGCAACCGAATACGGCGTGAGCGCCGAGCGCATCCGCCAAATCGAGGTGGCGGCGATGAAAAAAATGAAAACTGCGTTGGTCGATTACGCTTGATTGGCACTAGCCTTTTTTATTTCAGCAACTGTGCAATATCTGCTGCCAGTACCGACGCGCCGCTGCCATAGCGGGTGAACAAACGTAACTGCCCTTTGGTGTCAAAGATATAGCTGCCGGCCGAATGGTCCATGGTGTAGCTGTCCAAGCTTTTGCCGGCTACTTTTTTGTAATAAATTTTGAAGTCTTTGGCAAGCAGCGGCAGTTGCTCTAGCGTCGGGCGCAATGCCAAAAACATGGGGTCGAAGTTGACCATATAGGCTTGGAGTAGCTCTGGCGTATCGCGCTCCGGGTCCAGGGTTACAAACAGCGCCTGTAAGCGAGCACCGTCGACTCCCAATAGCTTTTTGACCTCCGCCAGCTCGATCATGGTAGCGGGACATACGTCTGGACATTGGGTGTAACCGAAAAACATCACCACTACTTTGCCGGCAAAGTCACTAAGTTGGCGCTGTTGACCGTTATGGTCGCTCAGTGCAAAACCTTTGGCGTAATCGGCACCGGTCACATCTACCGAACTGAAATTAGGCTTATTGAGATTGCAAGCAGCCAGTAGCAAAGCGGCAGCGCCCAAGCCCAGGCGCATTACCCTACGGCGTTGCAACATGGCTACCGATCGTAGAGAGGCATGGCGTTTCATAAGAGGTAATGGTCTAGCAATAAGGCGGCAAACAAGGCGCTGAGGTGAATTAGCGAAAAGCGAAAGGTAGCGCGCGCCAGCGTGTCCGAGTAATTGCGCAGCAAGCGCCAAGCATAGACACAAAACCAAACGCTCAACACTACGGCGGCCGCCAGGTACAGCCAGGAACTCATGCCGTACATAAAGGGCAGTAGGCAGGCGGCAAACAAAACCCAGGTGTAAAGCAAGATATGCAAGCGGGTGAACTCACTGCCATGGGTGACAGGCAACATGGGCAGGCCGGACTTTCGGTAGTCCTCCACCCGGTACAAGGCCAAGGCCCAGAAATGCGGTGGCGTCCACAAGAAAATAATCAGAAACAAAATCAGCGCCTCGGGCCCTACATCGCCCGTCATCGCGGCCCAGCCGAGCACCGGTGGCATAGCGCCGGAGGCGCCGCCGATGACAATGTTTTGCGGCGTCAGAGGCTTGAGGATGACGGTGTAAATCACCGCATAACCAACGAAAGTGGCAAAGGTCAGCCACATGGTCAGCGGGTTGACCCAGAAGAACAAAATCGCCGAACCGGCAATACACAAGAGCGCAGAAAAAATCAGGGTTTGGGTGTTGCTCAGTTCACCGCGCGCGGTGGGCCGCCAAGCGGTACGCTTCATCTTGGCGTCAATCTGCTGCTCCACGATGCAATTGAAGGCAGCAGCCGCGGCCGACACCAGCCAGATGCCCAAACATGCGATCGCCGCCAGTCGCACTTGCGTCCAATCCGGCGCGCCAGGTACGGCCAGCACCATGCCGATGAGCGCACAAAACACAATGAGCTGAATCACCCGTGGCTTGGTCAAGGCGTTGAACTGCCGCACCACGGACATGGTGGGTAGCAGAGAGCTGATGCTGGCCTGTGGGGTCACGTTGCTGGTCTCAATGTTTTTGGCAAAACCACGGGGCTGTCCACTGGCACCCGGCTTACGGTCAGCAACCAGACCAGGCAGACCAGCATGGCGCCAGCGCCGCCGGTGTGCAGCACGGCTGCCAGCAGCGGCCAACCCAGCACCACGTTGCTCAGGCCGGTTAGCAATTGCAAGGCTAACAGCAATCCCAGTAGCTGCATCGGGCGGCGCAGCGCCGGGTAGGCACGTAATTGCCAAAGCACCAGCCCAATCACCAAAACGAGGCCCGCTGCCATCCAGCGATGTACCATATGGATAGCGGTTAGGGCCTCAAAGCTGAGGGGCTGGCCATCGGGCTGCAAGCCCAAGGGGCGCCACAGCGTGAAGCCTTGCGCGAAATCCATCGCCGGCCAATGGCTGCCTTGGCAGGTGGGGAATTCCATGCAGGCCAGCACCGCGTAGTTGGTACTCACCCAGCCGCCCAGCGCGGCCTGTAGCAGCAGTGCCGCCAGGGCCAGCCACAGGCCGACTCGCATGGATGGCGCGATAGCCTGCACTTGCCGCGCACCGGCCTGCAGCCACAGCTGCGCGGCCTGCAATGTCAGCAAGCCCAGCAACACATAGCCGCCTAGCAAATGCATCGTGACAATGGCAGGAAAAAGTTTCATCGTGACCGTCAGCGCGCCAAAGCCACCCTGCACACACACCCAAACCAAGGTCGCTGTCGCCCATGCGGGATGGATAGGTAGGCGCTGTTGCGCAGCCTGTGCCTTTCGATGATCACGCCAAGCGCTAATGGCCAGTAGCACGATCAACATACCCACGCCCGAAGCCAGGTAACGGTGCAGCATTTCGATCCAGGCCTTGCTATGCGTGACAGGGCCTTCAGGGTTAACCGTCTGCGCCAAGGCGATAGCACCCTTGGCGCCCACTGGGCTGGCATGGCCGTAGCATCCAGGCCAATCCGGGCAGCCCAAACCGCTGTCGGTCAAGCGGGTAAATGCGCCGAACAAAACCAGATCAAAAGTCAGGAACAAGGTGGTCAGGGTCAAGGCATAGTGCCAGCCTCCGGCCTGGCGGTGGCGCCCGCTCCATAGCAGGTAGGTCAGGGGCATGGCAGCTACGGCCATGCCGATGAGCACAAGTTGGCCCAGTGGCGAGAGGTTCCAGAGCGCGCTGTCCATAGTGTTCGCTGTCAAGGCTTAGCGCCCGGGCGTATCCCAAAATGCGGAAGCGCGTAGCAGGCGCTCCATATCACGCTTAGCTTTGGGTGCCTTGTTCACCTCGATGCGGGCGGGAAAACGCATCATCCAGTTGCCCAGCGGATCGACCACATACAAATGGTCTT
>JAEMRG010000012.1 GCA_016463455.1 Rhodoferax sp. | reverse complement strand
TTGAGCGTGTTGACAGCGTACTTGCCCAAAGTGCCACCCAATTGGGTGTCATCAGCCACCACGCGGAAGGTGGTTTTGAAACCTTGGCGTGTGTACTTGGGGTTGGTCGCGGAGGGAGAGATTTGGGGGATGCCCGCATCGCTGTAGATTTTGGAAGCAGGGATGGAAGTGCCAGAGTTCAGGTGACCAATCACGCCGACCACTTTGGCATCGGCCAGCTTTTGCGCCACTGCCGTACCTTGCTTGGGATCAGCGCCGTCGTCTTCGGTCATCAGCTTGAGGGTGACTTTTTTGCCGCCGATAGTGACGCCGGCTGCATTAAGTTCTTGCACGGCCATGATGGCGCCGTTTTCATTGTCTTTGCCCAGGTGGGCAATAGCACCGCTGGTGGGGCCGACGTGAGCAATGGTCACGACGCTTTGTGCCATGGCCAATCCGGAGGACAGTGCCAGTACGGCAGATGCGAGGGTTTTCAATTTCATGTTAGTCAAACTCCACTCAATATTTAAAATTTTCGCCTATACCCTGAGGGCTAGACACGAAGGTAAATTCTACTGCTTGGCTGCCCAAGGGGCCGCCTATATTTCAATTACAAGACGCCGAACCTTGTAAATTCAAGGGCAAGGTCGGGTTCGCTCTGCGGGTAATTACTTACAGCCCCCCGTGGGATTGGGCCGACATCATGTACAGCATGGGGATAGAAAGCAGGGTATTGGTGCGTGACACCAGCATAGCCAGGCGAGCCGCGGCAGCTTTTTCAGCCGGTTCCACTTGCACGATGCCCAGGGCCTTCTTCTGGTTGGGCCAGATGATGAACCAGACGTTAAAGGCCATGATCAGGGCCAGCCACATGCCAATACCAATGGCGGCAAAGCCCACTTGTAGGCGCAGGGCTGCGTGCAAATAGCCTTGCAAGCCCGCCACTACCAAGCCAGTGACCACGGTAGCCACTGCGGCCCAACGGAACCAAAACAGTGCAGCCGGTGCAATCACCTTGCTGATCGCCGGCTTTTGCTCGTCGGGGATTTTGGGCATGCTGGGGATTTGGACGAAATTGAAATACCACAAGAGGCCAATCCACATCACCCCACAAGTAACGTGCAGCCAGCGGAAGAAAAAGCTCCACCACACCTGGGTCAGTTGTAGGGGACTGCCAGATACCGCACCGGCGATCAGTACGATAGCG
Source organism: Rhodoferax sp. (assembly GCA_016463455.1). GTDB lineage: Bacteria > Pseudomonadota > Gammaproteobacteria > Burkholderiales > Burkholderiaceae_C > Allorhodoferax. Next base: position 15,807 of record JAEMRG010000012.1, on the reverse strand, counting down.
ATCAGCAGGACCAGACCGGCCAGCAGCGTTTTATGCAGGGATTGCAATATTTGACTCATGAGCAAAACTCCAAAAAAATGATTCAGCGAAGCCTCGGATATTAACCGCTGCATTGATCCAGCGCAAAAACTATGGCCCTTGGCGCAAGCTGGCGTGGGCCGGCCTGCCCGGCAAAACCGGGGGCTTGGGACTACGCCGGGCAGACGCTGACTACAATATTTGCACTGCCTTTGTTGGAGCGATGTGCCATGGAGCCGAGTGAACCGCCAGCCATGGGGGACTTCTCACACCTTTGTCCTGGTGAAGCGTGGCGCCATGCTTGAAGCACTTTTTTTGCTGTACTTTTTGGTGCTGCTGGCGACCCTGGTGTTTAAAAGCCGTATCGTGACGGGGCCTTGGCTTTTTTTGCTGCGGGCTTTTTTCCCCAATTGGAAATTTTTTCACGCCACCGGCAATGTGCCGCATCTTTATGCGCGCTGGGCGCTGCCCCACACCGGGCCCTCAGACGCCCTGCAATGGTCGGACTGGGACCCCATCTTCCCACGCCGCCCCCGCCGCTTGCTGCATGTGTTCCATAACGCCGATACCAATTTGGCCCTGGTGCAGCAAAATCTGGTGGAACATCTGGCCGCAGACCTCAACCACATGGCAGCAGACGCGGACGCGCGGGCCCTGGTCAGCTACCAATTGGTTTCGCGCCTGGTCTGCCAAAGCCTGCTAGCCCAGCAGCCGGGCTGTAGCCACGGCCAGTTTGAAGTACGCATGCTGCTGGACGGGCCCACGGGCTTGTTAAACGAAGACACCATGATGCGCTCGCCGGTGCTGCCATGCCGGTGAGCAACGCCGCCCGTGCGCTGGAGGTCTTGCTGGCCTTGAGCCTGCTGCTGCAAACTCTGGAGTATTTGCGCATGCGCCAGGCCTTGACGGTACAGGGCTTATGGGCCTGGCCGGTGCAGCGCGCCGACATTCCGCCGGGCCCCGTGCAAAAGCTGCTGGACTTGCTGTTTGCAGACAGCGCCATGCAGGTACATTTGCTGCTGCGCCTGCCCGTCTTGCTCTTGCTGGCCTGGCAGGGCAGCAACCTGGCACTGGCGCTATTTTTGTTTGCCAGCCACGTGTTGATGCTCATCCGCTGGCGCGGCGCGTTTAACGGCGGCAGCGATTTCATGACACTGGTGGCGCTGACTGGACTCCTCTTGGCAGAGTTGGTTCAGCTCGGTGGCGACTCCCACTTGGCTTGGCGCGCGGGCCTGTGGTACGTCTGTTTGCAATCGATTAGCTCTTACTTTATGTCGGGCTGGGTCAAGCTAATGCAGCCCGAATGGCGCAGCGGCCAGGCTATGACTATTTTTCTCAATGCCGCCATTTACGGCCCGCTGCCGCCGGCCAGCGTTTTTCGCAAGCCTTGGTTGGCCCGCCTAGGCGCCTGGGCCTTCATTGGATGGGAATGTGCCGCGCCCCTGGCCCTGCTGCACCCGCTGGTGGCTTTGGTTTATTGCGCTTTCGCGATGGTGTTTCATTTCCTGGTTTTCTGGTTTTTCGGCCTGAATCGCTTTTTTTGGGCTTGGCTGGTCACATTTCCGGCCATACTTGCGTGCTCGTCGCAGCGGGTTTTTTGGTGAGTGAAACCAAGCTTGCCGCCAAGCGTCCGCTGGATGGAAGCCCAGGCCGCAATTGCGCCACCTATAAGGAAAAGCTATGTTGGAGTGTTTGATTGTTGGAGATGGCATTGCAGCGGCCTTGGCCGAGATGCGCCCTGAATGCAAAACCTATAGCAAAGAAGGCCTGAGTTCGCAAAAGTGGAACAAGGAGTTCATGAAAAAGACGCCGCTGGTCGCCAAGCGCGTCATCATCAGTCTGGGCAGCTACGACCATTTTTATGTCTTTACCGAAACCGAACTGCGGGTGCTGCGCAAGCTGACAGAAGCGGACAAGGTGTACTGGGTATTGCCGGCTGGTAATGATCCGAAGTTTCAGGTCGACATTAGCAAGACGCAAAAAATAATCCGGCGTATCGCAGAAGAAAACGATGACATCGTGCTGCCCATCAGCCGTACCGAAGACGATGGGATGACACCCAACGACAACGGCTACAAAATGCTGGCCGATCGCATCAAGAAATAGCCTGGCGGCGCCTGCGCCAGTAAGCCCATCCCAGCACCGCAGCTATCAGCGCCAAGCCCAACGGCCAGGCCGCGCGCAATTTAGGCAGGAAATAATGGTGGATCGCGTAATGCATAGCGGCTTTTTGCAGGTCAAAGCCTTCGGGTACCGGCAGAACGCCGTAGTCCTGCGCGTATTTGTCGTAGGCGGCCCGCATAGACGCAAATATCGCTGGCTGGGCAGTCTGTAAATCCAAGGTCTCACCGGGGTCTTGGCGCAGGTTGAACAAGCGCCATTGGCCATCGCCCAGCGGCGCAATGTTTTTCACCAGCTTGTAATCGCCCAAAAACAGCGCTGCGCTGCCAGCTAGCTCATAGCCCAGGGCTTCGTCAGGGCGGTAGGCGTAGTCGGCTTTGCCTTGTAACAAAGGCAAAAGGCTGCGACCGCTCAAGGTCTGTACCGTCTGCCCCGCATACTGCCCCTGGTGCGGTGCAATACCGGCGGCCTCGAGCAAAGTGGGCACGATATCGTTGACGTGCGTCAGCGCTGAAACCACCCGCCCAGAGGCCACGCCTGGCAAGCCCGAGACAATCAGCGGCACCCGCAATCCACCCTCGCTGGCAAAGTATTTATAGCCTTGTAACGGCCCTACGGTGGCGCTGGCCCAACTCGGTCCGTTGGCCGAAAACGTGCCCTTGCCGCCCAGCGGGTCTGCGTCCACCTGGTAGTTCATACGCACCCAGGCATTGGCGCTGGGTATGTTGAAAGGATCGGCTGGGTCGGACCCGTTATCGGACAAAAACACAAATACGGTGTTGTCGTACTGGCCGCTCGATTTAAGGTGCTGTACCAGGCGGCCCACTTCGGCATCCATGGCCTCGGCCATACCGGCATAGACCTCCATACGGCGCGCCTGCTGGCGCTGCCTATCCGGCGTCAGGCTTTCCCACGCCACGGTACTCGCGGGCGTCGTCATCGGCATGCCCGCCGGCATCACCCCTGTACGTACCGCACCATCGCGACGGGCCTGGCGCAAAGCGGTCCACCCCTGGTCATAACGGCCACGGTATTTGGTAACAAACTCGGCCGGAGCCTGGATGGGAATGTGGTTGGCCTGAAAACCGATGTAGGCCATAAATGGCTTGCCATCGGCCGCTTGCTCGCGGATATAGCCGATGGTCTTATCGACAAAAAAGCGTGAGGAATAAAAGTCTTTAGGCAGTTGCACCGCGCGGTCTTGCTCAAACCAATAAGTTTTATCGTAGAGCATCATGTAAGGCCGGTTTTCCCAGTTGTCGGTGCCGCTATCCGCCTGGATAAACGAGCGCTCGAAACCACGCCGGCCGGGAAGGTTTGCGGGCGCTTTGCCAACATGCCACTTGCCCGCGATATAGGTGTGGTAGCCCACATCACGCAGCATGGTGGCCAGGGTGACGGTATCGGGTGCCAGCACGCCGGCATAGCCCGGCTTGCCTTCCTGCTCGGGCGGAGTGGTCTCGGGCATATTGCCCACGCCATTGCGGTGGTGGTCTACCCCAGTGAGCAACATGGAGCGGGTCGGCGAACAGGTGGCCGCTACATGAAAGTTGGAAAAGCGGCTGCCCTTTGCGGCCAGGGCATCGAGATGCGGCGTAGCGATTTCCCCGCCAAAGGCACCGACATCGCTAAAGCCCCAATCATCGGCCACCAGAATGACGATGTTGGGACGGGCCTTGTCAGCGGCCCAAGTACCGGGCGCCAAGCCTACGCATACGCCTAGAAGCAACACTAGCGCACGCCATCGGGTGATTATTTGCCGCATCACAAGCCTTGATTACGGTGGGTTGAGGAAGGCCGAATTGTCGGCGACCTCGGGCGTAGCCGGCTTTGCCGCCAATGTGACATCCATTTATATATACAATTATGGTAATAATATGTAATATTTAAATTTATAATCAGTGATGATCCAAAAAATTTATTTGCAAGCACTCAGGCTAAACACATCCTATTTTTGGACATTGCGACGTGCGGTGTTTTGGACTGTTTTTGTAATTGGCATCTTGGGAACTGGGGCAGGCTTACAGGCCCAGACCAACGGGGCGCCAGAGATGCCAGCACGCAACGCTGGGCCTGCATCCATCTCCAAATTCGGGAACAAGTTCCAAACGGCAATGGCTGCACCTGAGCGACAGACCCGAATTTTTATTTACCGCCAGCCAGTTACAGCCTACGCGAACCCGGTCAACATCTACCTTGACAGCCGTTTTCACACTGCATTGCTCGGTGGTGGCTACTCCGAGTTTTGCGCTGCACCGGGTGCTATAGCCATTCAAACCGGGTACGACGATGCAAAAAAAATGCACCAGGCCAAAGAATCACCCGGACAATCTTGGGCACTGCAAGCAGGTCAGACGCTTTATTTGCGCGTCAACGAGACCAACCCTGCCGACATGAAACTCGTTGAAGTCGCAGCGGACCCGGCGCAACAAGAACTCGCGCGCACCGCCCTACAAACCCATGTGCTTTCGCGCGCGCCTGCGGCCCAATGGTGTGCGCCCGTTCAAACCGCAGCGCCTGTGCTGTCCGCACCGGTAACCCCCGGGCTGACCGCAAAGCTGCCAGTTCCTGCCGAGCCAGCGAGCCTCACCCCGGCAGCGACGCGCAAGACCGCTGCGCCGCGCGCCTATGCACTTCAAAGTGACGCGCTCTTTGAATTTGGCAAAACCGAATTGAAAACTTCGGGCTACAACAGCATCGAAATGATGGCCCAGCAACTCATCAGCGACTTCCAGCAAGTAGAGCGAATCCGGGTGGTGGGCCACAGCGACTCCATAGGAAAACCCAAAGCCAACCGGGCTTTGTCATTGGCCCGAGCGGAGGTAGTGGCCCGCCAACTCCGAGACCGCAGCGTCAAAGCGCTCAAGGGCTTTCAAGTGGAAGGGCAAGGTGAGGACTCCCTTCTCAAAACCAATTGTCCGAAGAAGCTGACACCCGCCAGTAAATTGTGTCACGCACCTAATCGACGCGTTGAAATCATTGTGTACGGCGCCAGAAATTGACCAACTCGCACACCCCCACCATGAAAAAGTCCTACAAAGTCAAAACACTCCCTGACCAAGGGGCTGCCACCCTCGTCGAGATCAACACATCGACATCCTTGGGCGCTACGACGGTCAATGGTCCGCCCGGTACGCGCTTTCAACTCATAGACAACAGTACCGGCTTGGCGCCGGACACTATTCGCGTCATTCGAAAGGGTCGGGACCTGCGGATCAGCTTCGACGCAAGAGAGCAGGCCGATCTCATCATCACAGACTTCTACAACCCAAGCGGCGCATCGCAAAGTGATTTGATTGGCGAGTTGCAAGTCGGGGTTTATCACGCTTACATTCCCGAATCCGGCGAATGGTCACGCAGCCTGGGGCTGATGGGAGATGGCGCTCCCTCTACTGGCATGGCCTTGGGTGCAGGGCAGCTTTTCATAGAAGAATATATTGAGCCGGCCGCCCTCGGTGGCTTAGTGGCTGCTGCCGGCTTCAGTCCCTTATTGGCAGCGCCTGTGTTGTTAGTTGGCGCACTGGCCGCCGGCGGCGGTAAAACCGCCTCCGAAGTTAGGCTGCCTACGATCAAGCAGGCACAACTCTACGGCGCCGATGACACCGGACAGAGTAATTCAGACAATATCACCAGCAACGACAGACCTCGCATTTCGGGCACAACCGAAGCCAATGCCATCGTCCAAATTGCCATTGGTGGCAAGGTATATGAAGGCAGGTCCGATGCGCAGGGTCAATTCCTGATCCCCATTACCGAAGCACTTATAGGTAATGTTCAGAGCTACAAAGTAACCGTAACGGACGCCTCCGGCAACAGCGCAACTGCAGATGGAACACCGTTCACCCTGGACAACAGCACAAGCAGCTCCAGCAACAACGTGGGCCTGCGTATCGACACGCTCAACCAGGACACGGGGTTTGACGCTGCGGACTTCCTGACCGGCGACAACACCCTGGCTTGGGCTGGCTCACTCAATACAAGCAGTGCCGCCTTTAATCCCGATGACTGGCTACAAGTTCAACTGTTGGATGCACAGTCGTTCATAGTGGCCAGTCAATACATCAAACCGGTTCAAACCGCCGGTAATTGGACTTGGACTTGGTCAGGTGCTGCGCTGCCGCTGGCTGACGGGCAATACACCCTGAAAGCGCAATTGACAGATACAGCCGGCAATAGGTTGACTGCTGCGGCATCGACGCATCAAGTCACCGTCGATACGCAGCCACAAAAAAAATGGGACGGGCAAGTCGATACCAACAGCGCTTTTGTCCCGAACATTGGCCTCCTGCAAACCGATACGGGCTCCAGTACAAGCGACTTTCTTACCAACGACCGAACGCTGACATTTACAGGCGGTGTAACGCGCAGCGCAGGAACGGGCAGCTTTGACGCCAGCACCGGGCGAGTGCTCACTGAGGTCCTTGACAGCAGGGGCAAAATCGTGACGTATATGTACCTGACGCCGTCTGCCACCGGCGACTGGAGCTTTGATAGCAGCGCGGTCCCATTGGGAACCCAGGGGTCAGCCACCAGCTATGTAATCAAGTCCTTTATTGTGGACATGGCGGGAAACCAGATGGGCGCCACCAGCCAGGCATTCACCATCGATTTGCGCACGCCAACGGTTGCTAATGCGGCCAAGGTCGTTCAAGCCGGCACCTCCGACTTCACCGAAATGAGCTTTATCGCCGACGAACAAGGGGTTTATTCCTTCAACGGAATTACCCAAACTACGGGCAGTTTGAACCTGAACGGTAAAGGCCACTTTGAACCGGGTGAGTTCAGCATCCGTTTCCAAGACAAGGCGGGTAACGAATGGCTTAAAACCAATACACAGGCGTGGGACTTTGGAAATTTGGCGGGGAATATTTCTTTATTGACCACGTCGTCTATTGATTCAGGCGCTTTTGAGCCCGGTAAATTGGTGGGATCTATCGGTAAATATGCGCTGGCGAGCGACCAAACCCTGGATCTCTCTTCGCTCTATACCCTCACGCCTGCAGGCGACGGCCAGGGTGCGATCAACCATCTGGATATGCGGGGCAATGGAGCGCAAACACTCAAGGTGTCCATCGCGGACGTGCTGGCTTTGGGAGTGAAAAACAGTTTTTCCTATGCCGATACCTTTAGAGACCATCTACAGATACGCATCGATGGCGACAGCATGGACAAGCTCACGCTGAGCAAGCAATGGGGCAGTTCAAACGACCAAAGCTGGTTGGCCCATGGCCAACTGACCTTGGACGGGCAGAACTACAACGCGTATTTCAACCAGGCCTTGGGACTCGAAGTGTTTGTCCAGTCTGCGATTGCGGTTACCGTGATCTAAGGTCGGCTTGGCGTGCGATGGATGCGTCTGGCCCGATTTCAGCCAGCCGATGGCGATGCATCTGCATCGAGCAAATGCAATCCGGTTCGGGCTTGCAACAGCTTGCACAGTGCCAGTGCCGTTTCTTGCAAGCTGCCGGCATTCACAATGTGTAAATCGCCCGCCTCCACGTCGACGCTTTGGACCTTCGCCCTTTGCAAGCGGGCTTGTACCTGGTCTGGCGTTTCTCGCTGGCGCGCGGCCAGGCGCTCGCCCACCAGTGCATCGGGTGCGCTCACATGCAGCACCGCAAGTCCTGGCAAGCGTGCACGCGCCTGCGGGGCATAAGCGCGTGAACCATTGACCATCAGCCAGCCAGGGCCCTCCATCTCTGCGTGGCGCACACCGTAGTGCAAACCATGGGCCTCCCAATGCAGCGCAAAAGCCCCGGACTGTTCTAGTTGCAAGAATGCATCGACCTCAAGGGGCTCGTGGTCTTCATTGGAAATACCTGTAGCCCGCGTAATAGTGCGTCGGGCAAAACGCAGCGCAGGCGGGCTGGGCAAAGCCCGAACATGGGCGCGCAACCAGTTCAGCAAGCTATCTTTGCCCACACCTGAAGGGCCCATGACATAGATGACGCCAATCGTCATGACGCAAACCCAAAGCGCTCTACAAAGTGAAAATCTGCGCCGGCCTGCGCTTCGCAGAACCAAGACACGGCATCCACCCACAGGCCTTGCTCCAACAAGGGCGCAAACCAATTGCGCGCCTGTCCAGCCAACTGCTCTATTTGTACGGCCGATAGGCCATCCAAAGGGCCAGTCAGCGTCATGTGAAAAACAAAGTCTTCCAAAACATAGGGGTAGCCCCATTGCGCCAACATCGCTTGCTGGCGCGGGGACAAACCGCCCCGGCTTCGGCGCGCTACCTCGCTAGGCGGCAAAGCCGAAGCGCAAGCATGCAGCTGCTCCACGCACGCCCGCGCCACATCTTGCAAAGGCTGGCAAGGCTGCCGGAGCACCAAAGCCAGGAAATTGCCCACCTGGGCTACTTCCATCTCCAGCTTGAACCCCTGATGGAAGCTTGCCGCGACTGAGGCAAAACGTGCTTGCAAGTCCGACTGGGTGTAGCCGCTCTCTAGTACAAAAGGCGCTTTTAAGGTGGCGTGCCAGCCGTAGCGCCTGGGTTCGCGCGTGATCTGCGCAAAAAATGAGGGCTTCCAATAATCGGGCACGGGCTGGGCTAAATTTTTTCCGCCGAGGGGGCAACGGCCCAGCCATTGGGCGCCCAAAAGCCAAGCAGCACTTTCGGGCGCCGGGGCAAAATAGGCGGCATGGCGGTAGGCGGCAATATCATTCATGCTAAGTAGCGGCGCGTAGAGTCACAAAAAAGAAACAAGAAAGTCTTAAAGTTCCGGCCTCCAAGGCTAACCCATCCATGTTGCACACCCATTACGCCCCCGCCACCGATGCCAAGCCCTCGGGCCCGGCGGCCCGATCGATCTGGATGGCATTGTTGGCACGTGCCCCGCTGCCTTGGCTAGAAACCCATTTAGCCGCCCAATGCGAAGGCGATCTGCAATGGCTGCGGCCCGCGGAGACTGGCCTGATGATGGTGCAAGCGCGCGCCGGCGGTAGCGGGCAGCGCTTTAACCTGGGGGAAGTCAGCGTGACCCGCTGCGTGCTCAAGCCAGATCCAGCCCGCACTGCTTGCCAGCAGGTGGGTGTCGCTTATGTGATGGGTAGCTCGCACCGGCATGCACAATTGGCCGCGCTGGCCGACGCCTTGTTGCAAGATCCTGCCTTGCATGCCCACTGGGACCGTCTGCTGGTGCAACCCTTGCACCAAATGCTCAACGCCCAAGCCCAGCAAAAAAACGCCCAAGCCCAGGCTACGCGGGTTGAGTTTTTTACCGTGGCGCGCGAAGCCGGCGATGGCCAGGGCCAAGAAAGTACCTTCTGATGCAAGCGCAACTCAATGAGCTAGGACACGGCTTTGCCGATCCCGCGCTGTGCAGCCAAAGCGTGTTTCGCCATGCACTAGACGCGCTCTCTTTGCCCGGGCGCATTGCGGTGCTTGACGCGTCGGGGCCCTTAAAAAACATGCAAACACCCCGCGGTGCGCACCCAGCGGCAGCGGCCTTGCTGCTGGCTTTGCTTGACCAAGATTGCAAACTCTGGCTCTCTGGCGGCTTTAGCCACAGCGACGCGGCGGCCTGGCTGCGCTTCCACACCGGCTGCTCGATTGTGCAAGACCCCGCGCAGGCTGACTTTGCCTGGGTGGCGCAAGCCGCCGAATTGCCGCTTTTGGCCCGTTTCTCGCAAGGCAGCGCCGAATACCCCGACCTGTCCGCCACCTGTGTCATACAAGTAGACAGTTTGCAAGCCCAAGGTTCTGGCTGGACCCTGAGCGGGCCGGGTATTGAAGGCAGCACGCAATTGCACGTGGGTGGTCTTTCCCCGGACTTTTGTTCCCAGCGGCGGGCCGAGCAAGCGCACTTTCCTTGCGGCCTGGACTTTTTGTTCACCCATGGCCTGTCCTTGGTGGGCCTGCCACGTACCACCCAGTTGGAGAGCTAAGCCATGTACGTTGCCGTCAAAGGAGGCGAATCTGCTATTTTGGCCAGCTATGACTTGCTGGCCCAGGAACGCCGGGGCGACCCAGCCGTTGCGGAACTCAGCGTTGCACAAATTTGCCAGCAATTGCGTTTGGGTGTGGATCGGGTAATGACCGAGGGCTCGGTCTACGACCCGCAACTGGCTGCGCTGGCCATCAAGCAAAGCGCGGGTGATTTGGTCGAAGCCATATTTTTGCTACGCGCCTACCGCGCCACCCTGCCGCGTCTGGGTTATACCGAGCCCGTAGATACCGGAAAAATGCAGATTGCGCGGCGCATATCCGCTGCTTTTAAAGACCTGCCTGGCGGCCAGGTGCTTGGCCCGACCTATGATTACACCCAGCGCCTGCTCGATTTCAGCCTACTGGCAAGCGGCCACACCCTGGCCTCTGCGCGTCTTGAAACCCCCAGCACCGAAGCCACACCGCGCGTGGTGGACTTGCTGCACCACGAAAGCCTACTGGAAACCCAGGAACCACCGGCCGGAGACCCCGACCCGTTTGACCTGACGCGCCAGCCATTGCGCTTTCCGGCAGACCGCTCGGCTCGCCTGCAAAATTTGGCGCGCGCCGACGAAGGCTTTTTGCTGGCGATGGCCTACTCCACCCAGCGCGGCTACTCAGAAACCCACCCCTTCGTGGGCGAGATCCGCTTTGGCACGGTTGAGCTGTGCATTACCCCCGAAGAACTGGGCTTTAGCATTTCTATCGGCGACCTGCCGCTGACCGAGTGCCAGATGATCAACCAGTTTCAAGGCAGCCAAACGCAGCCGCCGCAATTCACGCGTGGCTATGGCCTGGCCTTTGGCCACAGCGAACGCAAAGCCATGGCCATGAGCTTGGTAGACCGCGCATTACGGGCAGAAGATTTGGGCGAAGCCGTGACCTCGCCGGCGCAGATGCAAGAGTTTGTACTGTCTCACAGTGACAGCCTGGAGAGCTCGGGCTTTGTACAGCACTTAAAGCTGCCGCACTACGTGGACTTCCAGTCCGAGCTCGATCTGGTGCGCAAGATGCGCCAGGCCTTTGCCAACCAGGGACCTACCGATGCAGCCGACTGAAGTCCAGGCCCAGCCCTTGGGCGTGATGCGCGACCCGCATATCAATTTTGCCTATCTGGACGAGCGTACCAAGCGCATGATTCGCCGCGCAATCCTCAAAGCAGTGGCTATCCCAGGCTACCAAGTGCCCTTTGGCTCGCGCGAAATGCCATTGCCCTACGGTTGGGGCACGGGGGGTATTCAGGTGACGGCCTCGGTGATCGGGCCCCAGGATGTGCTCAAAGTGATAGACCAGGGCTCGGACGACACGGTCAATGCGGTCAACATCCGGCGGTTTTTCCAGCGCACTACCGGCGTGCAAGTAAGCACAGACACCCTGGCCGCCAGCATTATTCAGACCCGCCACCGCATTCCGGAGACTCCCTTGCGCGAAGGCCAAATATTGGTCTATCAGGTGCCAGTGCCCGAGCCTATGCAGCACCTAGAGCCGCGCGAGTTCGAAACGCGCAAATTGCACGCCTTGCAAGAGTACGGCTTGATGCATGTGAACCTGTTTGAAGACTTGGCGCACTACGGCCATATCGCCACCACCTATGACTATCCGGTCTTGGTGAACGGCCGCTACATCATGTCGCCCTCGCCGATCCCCAAGTTTGACAACCCCAAGATGCATCTGAACCCCGCCTTGCAGCTATTTGGCGCCGGCCGGGAAAAGCGCATTTACGCGGTGCCGCCCTACACGCCGGTCGAGAGCCTGGGCTTTGAAGACCACCCGTTTGAAGTACAGCGTTGGGACCAGGCCTGCGAACTGTGCGGATCGCGTGAAAGCTTCCTAGACGAAGTGCTGATGGACGACCAAGGCGGACGCATGTTTGCCTGTTCGGACAGCGACTACTGCGGCAAACGGCAGGCCGCCTCCTTGGTAGCGCCCAGCGATTCGGGCAATGGGGTGGCAGGCGTATGAAGCACATGGACGCGCTGTCACCCTTGATGCAAGTGCGGCATCTGAGTTGCGCCTACGGTACACGCACCGTGGTGCGGGACATTTCCTTTGACCTTTGGCCGGGCGAAGTGCTGGCCATCGTAGGCGAGTCAGGCTCGGGCAAAAGCACCTTGCTCAATGCCGTGGCCGCGCGCCACACACCGCTTTCGGGCCAGGTTGCATTTGCGCTCAAAGACAGTGATCTGCAAGACATTTACGCCATGACGGAAGCCCAGCGGCGCATGCTAACCCGCACCGACTGGGGTTTTGTGCACCAAAACGCGGCTGACGGCCTGCGCATGAACGTCTCAGCCGGCGCCAACGTGGCCGAGCGCCTGATGGCACTGGGACAGCGCCACTACGGCACATTGCGCGCCCAGGCTACCGACTGGCTGGAACGGGTTGAAATTAGCCCCAGCCGCATTGACGACCGGCCAGATACCTTTTCCGGTGGCATGCGCCAGCGCCTGCAAATCGCGCGTAACTTGATCACCCAGCCGCGACTGGTTTTTATGGACGAACCGACCTCCGGCCTAGACGTGTCGGTGCAAGCGCGCTTGCTAGACATGCTGCGTATGCTCACCCGGCAAATGGGGCTGGCGGCCATCATCGTCACCCACGACCTGGCAGTAGCGCGTCTGCTGGCGCAACGCATGCTGGTCATGCAAGGCGGCATGGCAGTAGAAACCGGCCTGACCGACCAGGTGCTGGACGACCCGCAGCATCCCTACACCCAGCTTTTGGTGTCATCCGTACTGCAGCCATGAACGCAAGCACCTCCCCCACGCCGCTGCTGCACATGCAGGCAGTCAGCAAGCAGTTTGTCTTGCACCTGCAAAGCAACACCGTGCTGCCGGTACTCAAGGACTTTGACCTGCAGCTGATGCCCGGAGAATGCGTACGCCTGAGTGGTCCCTCTGGCATGGGTAAGAGCACGGTTCTCAAACTCGCTTTTGGCAATTACCGCGCAAGTGCCGGGCGCATTTGGGTGCGCGACGCCCAAGACCCTGCAATTGACATCACCCAGGCCAACGCCCGTACCGTGCTGCACCTGCGCAGCCAGACCATGGGCTATGTGAGCCAGTTCTTGCGGGTGATACCGCGTGTCGCGGCGATTGATATCGTGGCAGAACCCTTGCTCGAAGGTGGCGCGAGCCTCTACAGCGCCGAGCAGGCGCGCGAAGTGGCGGCGCAGTGGCTTACGCGCCTTCGCATTGCGCCTTCACTATGGCAGCTCCCACCAGCCACTTTTTCGGGTGGCGAGCAGCAGCGCATCAACATCGCGCGCAGCTTTATCAAACCTCGCCCGCTACTGCTGCTAGACGAACCCACCGCCTCGCTCGACCCCGAGAACACCCAAACCGTGATCGACCTGATCTGCGAGGCGCGCGCCCAAGGGGTGGGGATTCTCGGAATATTTCACGACAATCTGGTGGCCCAAGCCGTGGCCAGCCGCACCGTGGCCATGCAACCCATCTCCAGCGCACCATGAACAGCCCAAGTACACACCCCACTCTTTTTAGCAACGCTCGCCTGGTACTGGCGGACGAAGTCGTGCATGGCAGCCTGCTGTGCCAAAGCGGCACCATCGCCTCGGTGGACTTAGGCCATAGCGCCCTGCCCGGCGCCATTGACTTGGAGGGCGATTACCTTTTGCCAGGGATGGTGGAGGTGCATACCGACAATTTTGAACGCCACCTGATGCCGCGCCCCAAAGTGCGCTGGGACGACGCGCCAGCCCTGCTGGCGCACGACGCCGAGATTGCGGCTGCGGGCATCACCACCGTGCTCGATGCCCTGGGTGTAGGCGAGTCCGACCCCGATAGCGTACGCGGCAGTGAATGGACTTCGGTGCTGCAATGTTTGGCTGAATTTTCTGGGCGCGGTGTGCTGCGCGCTGAGCATTTGCTGCATGTGCGCTGCGAGCTTCCAGCGCCCAACACCTTGGACTTGTTTGCGCCCTTCATCGGCAACCCCATGGTGCGCATGATTTCTTTGATGGACCACACCCCGGGCCAGAGGCAGTGGGAAAATATTGAGCACGCGTGGATTTACTTCACCGGCAAAAAAGGCTGGAGTCAGGCCAAGTTTGAAGAGCGCGTCTCCCTGTCCAAAGAGCACCAGGCCCGCTATGCACAGCCCCACCGAAGCTACTTCACCGACTATTGCAAACAACACGGCGTTGCCCTGGCCAGCCACGACGACACCACCGTAGCGCATGTGGAACAAGCATTTGCCGAGGGCGCTACGGTGTGCGAATTCCCGACCACCGTTGCCGCTGCGCAAGCCGCGCGAGCACGCGCTATGGCCACCATCATGGGCGGGCCTAATGTGGTGCGCGGGGGCTCGCACTCGGGTAATGTGTCCGCCATTGAGTTGGCCCGCTTAGGGCTGGTGGACATAGTCTCCTCTGACTATGTGCCCGGCAGTCTGCTTTCGGCCACGGTGCGCCTGACCGAGACGGCGGGCCTGAGCTTGCCCGCAGCGGTGGCGATGGTAAGCCGCAACCCAGCCCAGTCCATCGGTTTGCACGACCGCGGCGCCATTGCCATAGGCCTGCGCGCCGATCTGGTGCAAGTGCGCATGACGCCACTGGACGATGGCCGTCAACAACCCGTGGTGCGGGCGGTCTGGCGCGGCGGCGTGCGGGTGGTTTAACGACAGGTATTTTTGCGAATTCCGTAATTTTTCTGACACATCCAAAACCTATGCTGCGCCCCTATGAACAAGGCGCAACTCACCATCCACCAACTTAGCAAGCGCTTTGGCAACAACACTGCCGTAGACAGCGTCAGCCTCAGCGTCGATGCAGGCAGTTTTGTCGGGGTGATTGGCCGCTCCGGTGCGGGCAAGTCCACGCTGCTAAGAATGATCAACCGCCTGAACGAACCCTCCTCGGGCAGCGTTAGCTACGATGGAACAGTGGTCACTGATTTGCAAGGCCCGGCTTTGCGCGAATGGCGGCGTAACTGTGCCATGGTGTTTCAGCAATTTAATCTGATTGGCCGTTTGGATGTACTCACCAATGTGCTGATGGGGCGACTGACCAGTGTGCCGACCTGGCGCGCCTTGCTGACCTTGTGGAGCGAGGCTGACAAGCTTGCCGCTTTGCAAGCCCTAGACCGCTTTGGCATGGCCGACTTTGCCGCCCAACGCTGCGACCAACTCTCTGGTGGCCAGCAGCAGCGCGTGGCCATCTGCCGCGCGCTGGTTCAAGAGCCACAAATCATTTTGGCCGACGAACCGATTGCCTCACTGGACCCCCGCAACACCCAGTTGGTGATGGACGCGTTGCGCAGCATCAATAAAGACCTGGGCATTACCGTCCTGTGCAATCTTCATGCGCTGGACGTGGCGCGCAACTACTGTGACCGCTTGGTTGGCATGTCGGCTGGACGCGTGGTCTTTGATGGCACGCCCCATGCGCTGACCGAGGATTTGGTGCACACCCTTTACGGCATTGAGGCCGCCGAGGCACACACCGGCGCGGCGGCGCAAAGCGACACGCCTGGCGTGGTCCTGCCCTTTGTGCGACACGCCTGAAGCCCTTATTTCGCGTTCCCCCTTCCCCTTCGTTTATTTTTAAGGAATTTTCATGTTTAATCGCCGCGTTCTCCTCGCCCTCGCCGCCTCAAGCGCCTTGGTGGCCTCTGCCCAAGCCCAGACAGCCCCCACTGAATTGATCTTTGCTGTTGTTCCTGCGGAAAACGCAGGGATGGTGGGAGAGCGTTACAAGGACTTCTTGGAATACCTTTCTA
>JAEMRG010000187.1 GCA_016463455.1 Rhodoferax sp. | reverse complement strand
CCGGCGTGGCGAGCATGGTGGCGCGCAACTTTGAGAGCCCTGCCGATGCTGGGTTGAACAACATCTACAACTACACGCTGATCGCCACCGATGCCAACAGCAACACCACCAGCAAAACGGTTGCGGTGACGGTGACCGATGTGGTGGACCTTGCTCCAGCAGCCCAACTAGCCAATACCTGCGTCAGCCCGGCTCAAAACACGGGTGAAAAACTAGGCACTGCAAGCGATGAAAAAACCTGGGTCCGTTCCTTTGTAGATGAGGATTACCTTTGGTACCAAGATATTCCGAGCTTGGACGCGAGCCAATATACCAGCGCTGCAGCGTACTTCGACGTTTTGAAAACCCCCGCAAAAAACAGCGCCGGTGGCGATTTAGACCGATTCCATTGGTCGGAAACAAAGGAGGAATATGACCAATACACCAACGGTATATCCGTCGATTACGGTATATCCTGGTCGCGGGTGGCCAATTCGCCGCCGCGCAGTTATGTCGTGTACGACGTGGAACCGCAAAGCCCGGCTGGAAAGGCCGGTGTCCGGCGTGGCGATAAGCTGATGAAGGTAGACGGTATCGACTTCATGAATGGCGCTGATGTGACCGGGCTCAATAACGGCGTATTCCCGAAAGACCAAGGCCCGCACACATTCGAATTGCAACGTGGCACATCCATCCTTCCATTTACGCTGCAGGCTGGCCAATATGCCACTACACCCGTGAGAGACGCCAAGGTGATTAACGACAACGGAACCAAGGTCGCCTATCTGTATTTCGACAGCTTTATCGCTAAATCTGAGGATGCGCTAATCACTGCCTTCAATGACTTCAAAACACAGGATGCCAAGGAACTGATCATTGACATGCGCTACAACGGCGGCGGCCTGTTGTTCATCTCCAGTCAACTCGCCTACATGATTGCTGGGGACAGCGCGAGCAGCGGCAAGACCTTCTATAAATTTGTTTACAACGACAAACGAAGTGGCGAAAACCAAGCCTTCGACTTTATTCCCTACGCACTTACCACCTCCTATAGATACGATTACAGCCGCCCCTTGCCCAGCCTTAACCTCAAACGCGTGACGCTGTTGGTGGACTACCGCACTGCATCTGCCAGCGAGGCGGTGATTAACAGCTTGAGGGGTATTGACGTAAGCGTGAATTTGATCGGCTCTACCACCTATGGCAAGCCCTATGGTTTTACCCCGCAATACAATTGCGGACGCTACTATTACGCGGTCGAGTTCAAAGGTGAAAATCACAAAGGATTTTCGGCTTTTGACACTGGTTTTGCACCCAACTGCTCGGTCAGAGACGATTTGAGTTTTCAACTCGGAGACCTTGCGGAACCCCGACTGGCAGAGGCGCTGCAATACATGAAAAGCGGCATCTGCACGACGGCCCCAGTGGCCAGTATTAAAGCCATGGGTTCACCGGAGCGACTGCCTTATGTGGTAGACCCCAAGCGCGTGCGCGCCATGATGATCCCCGCCAAGGTATATCGGTGAGTACGCGGCGCAAGCCTCTCAGCCTGTCGCTGATCGCGGCAATACTTCTTGCGGCGTGCCAATCGAGCGCCTTGTCACAGGGCCAGGTGGCCCGCTTGCGAACGACCAATGAAGCAGTTCAGCAGGAAATTACGCAAGCGCTCAAGGAAATGACAGGTACTGCGCAACTATGGATTGATGCGCGGCAGCTGACAGAATCATCCACCTTGACGCTAGAACGTGTGCGCAGCAAAGACCCCAATGGGGTCATCATGCAGGGCGCAGATCGTGAGTTGCCGGAAAAATTTCAGCTGCGCTGGGCAGGTGGCCAATGCGTGATCGTGCAGCTCAAGACGGGCAAGAGCCGGGTGCTCAAGCAGGCTGATTGCCAGCCAGTGCCCTCCTAAACATCCACCGTCAGATAGCTAATTCAGCGCGTCCATCAGGCAGCGCTTTTTGCTATACCCGGACTTTGCCCGTCACCACTTGAATTTGCGCTTGTATCTGATCCATTTGATGCTTGGCCTGTTGGCCTGTTGGCCCCTTGCGCCTCGTGCCAACCCACGCCATCAAACCTAAACCGCCTGCCCCAAACCCCGTCGCAGCACGCAGCCGTTAATGCGCCAAAGCCCATCGGCCTGGCGCATTAAGGTGTACAGCGCCGTCCAGTCTATCCCCTGCGCATCACGCATTTCCACCGTCTGCCAGACCTCGCTGTCCTGCACAAACGGCACATGAAAACTCAGACCCACCGGGCGGTACACCACCGGGTAGGCAATGCGCACCATGTCCATGAAATTGCGGGCGGTGATAAACATTTCCTGAATTTTCGGGCTGGCTAATGAAAAAGCCTGTTCGGCTTCGTCGTCGGCAAACGCGGCCAACTGCTTTTCTATGACCAGCCGCACAGCAGCCCTATCGCCAGGCTCCAGGGGCTCTGCGGCAAAGGCGTTCAGCGCGGCAAGGCTGACAGCAAACCAAACGCAAAAAAGGGCGGAGCGACGTGTAAAAAGCATGCGGAACCTCTTGTGCCGTGTGGAAACTCAGTACACATAGGATAGCGCCACACTGACTTGTTGCGTCTTGTTCTTTGAAAAATCCTGGGTATTGCGCTCGCCCAGCAGGGAACGGGAGTCCCACAAATAGGCCTTAAGGCTCAGCTTCCAGTCTTTGGCTACCTAGGTGCTGGGCTGCATCGCTGCTGACGAGCGGAGATTATTGCCTTTTAAAAAATAGTTATCGCAACAAGTCTGTCCTTGCAGGCTACGCGCTGTGACTTGAGGGGCAGCCGTAGGCGGCCTGCACGTTTTACAGCGCTAGGCTGACCTCGCCAGTGCAAGCTTGTGCGTCAAAGCTGCGTTCGATAAAGCGTGCGCTGTTGCGCCGCAGCATGACCAGGCTGCTGGCGCGGGTGCCGTAGTCGCTGCTGCGGATAAAGGCAGAAGAAAGCACCCGCTCGCGCGCTAGAGGGATGCCGGTGTCGGGCAGTTGCGCATCGGGCGCGGGTTCGTTCTGGGCGAGCAAGGCAAACAAGGCCTCATTGCCGGGCGCTTGCGGCGTGGGCTGTTGCGTGACCCAGTCTTGCAAACCACTTTTGAGTGCCAGCAGCTTCGGCCAGGGGGTGTCAAAACCGGCATTGGAAACGGCGGCAATACCGGACCGCAATACGACCGTGCGCGCAGCCTGGCTTTCAAAGCCGAGCAAGGTGTGGCCGTCGTATACCAGCAGATTGAAAGGGTTGTAGCGCGCAGCGCTTGCGCTGATGCGCTCCAGGTAATGCGATGCGCTGCTTTGCCCGCTCAAAAAATCACTGACCAATGCGCCGCGCGAGGGCGCGTCTGCGCGTTGTTGGCGCATGTCCCGCACATTGGTCAGCGCCGCCATGCGGCCACCGGGTGCTAGGCCCAGCCAGGTGCCACCGGCTTGCAGGTCTTTGCCAGCGCGAATAGGCGCACCCTCCCAATGGTGCAGGGGACGCGTGGACCGCGCGTAGTACTCGTCGCGGTTGGCGATGAGTAAGAGCGGCTGTTCCGTGTCGGGCTGCCAGTTCCAAGCGATGAGGCACATAGTGGTTGCGCGATGCGCAGGTTGCTGTTGCTGTTGCTGTTGCTGCGCAGTCTAAGCTTTTGCTTTTCGCTTCTACTCTGCATCCGCTGCGCCCATTTTTTAGGTCCAACGCGAGCGCATAGGCAAGCGAGATAGGCAGTGCGGAAAATGCATGTCGCCAAGGTGCAGGCCTGATCATTTGCAAATGCGATAGACGCGCCTCTGTGGGGCATCGCAGATAGTTTTTTTGCAAATGCAGCATCGGCATACGAGGGCGTTTTTTGTGCTTCAAATAGTTTGAAAAAAAATTTAAAAACAACTTACAAAAGTGTGTAAGTCATGTAAAAATCGCGCATACTATTAGCACCTAGATAATTAGGTCACCAAAAACAAGTATGTTGGAAACACAGTTGCAGGCCTTGCCCGATTGCACACCTTCAGACATTGCGATGCACCGCAACGGGTCTGTACCCTCCAAATTTCGCCGCAACCGTGGCATTGCAACTGTCGGACACACCCGTGCTGTTTGACCATTGCGCAGAGTGCAGGCAATGCTGCCACATCGACCCCGGCTTTCCGCCCTTGGACATTACCCTCACCGCCACAGAAAAAAAGGCGATGGGCAGCGTATGCATTGAGACACAGTGCACCCATTTAGGCGACCAGGGTTGCACCCTCGGAGACGACAAGCCGCTGAGCTGCAAGCTCTATCCACTGGCATACCATCCGAAGCAAAAAAAGTTTTATTACGACAGCGATTGCCCCTTGATGCCGGAATACCAGC
>JAEMRG010000186.1 GCA_016463455.1 Rhodoferax sp. | reverse complement strand
GGCATGGCCACCGAGCGCGAGATTTTTATCAACCTGATGATGACATCTGAGAGCCGGGCCTTGCGCCATCTATTCCTGGGCGAGCGCGCAGCCTCCAAGATCCCGGACATCGACTCCAGCATCCAGGCGCGTGACATCAAGAGCGTTGCCATCATCGGCGCGGGTACCATGGGTGGTGGCATTGCCATGAACTTCATGAACGCTGGTATCAGCGTCAAGATGCTGGAAATGAAGCAAGAAGCCCTGGACAAGGGCGTGGCGACGATTCGCGTCAACTACGAAGCCCAGGTCAAAAAAGGCAAGCTCAAACAGGACAAATACGAACAGCGCATGGCGCTTTTGTCCACCACTTTGAGCTACGACGAGCTCAGTGGCACCGACATGGCGATTGAGGCCGTGTTTGAAGAAATTGGCGTTAAAGAAAAAGTGTTTAAAGAATTGGACCGCGTGATGAAGCCCGGCGCCATCCTGGCCTCCAATACCTCCACGCTGGACGTCAACCAAATCGCCGCCTTCACCCAGCGCCCGCAAGACGTGGTGGGCCTGCATTTCTTCAGCCCGGCCAACGTAATGAAGTTGTTGGAAGTGGTGCGCGGCGCCACAACGGCCAAAGACGTGATGGCCACGTCTATGGCGGTAGCCAAAAAGATCCGTAAAACCGCGGTGGTCTCGGGTGTCTGCGACGGCTTTATCGGCAACCGCATGATCGAGCAATATGGCCGCCAGGGTGGATTCCTATTGGATGAAGGTTGCACGCCGCAACAGGTGGACAAGGCCATGGAGAAATTCGGCATGGCCATGGGCCCCTTCCGCATGGGCGATCTGGCCGGTAATGACATCGGCTGGGCGATCCGTAAGCGCCGCGCATCCGAATTGGCAGACATGAAGTACAGCAGGACTGCCGACCTGTTGTGCGAAAAAGGCCGCTTCGGCCAGAAAACCGGTGCTGGTTGGTACGACTACAAGCCAGGCAAGCGCGATGCGATTCCAAATGCCGAAGTGGTCAAGATGATCGAGGACTACCGCGCCGACAAGGGCATCACGCCGCGAAAAATCAGCGACGAGGAAATCGTGCAACGCCTAGTGTTCGCGCTGGTCAATGAAGCAGCCCATATTCTGGAAGAGGGCATTGCCAACAAGGCCAGTGATATCGACATCGCCTACATCTTTGGCTATGGCTTCCCTCCCTACCGTGGCGGACCCATGCTGTACGCTGACGAAGTGGGTCTGTTCAATGTGGTGCAAGCCATGCACCGCTTTGCCCAAAACCCCTTGGACGATGCCAATTTCTGGAAGCCCGCGCCCCTGTTGGCACGCCTGGCCGAGCAAGGTAAGACATTTAATTAAGGAACCGCCATGACTTCAGCAGTAATTGTTTCCACCGCCCGCACGCCCCTGACCAAAAGCTGGAAAGGCGCATTCAACATGACCCATGGCGCCACTATGGGTGGCCATGTGGTCGAACACGCAATCCAGCGCGCCGGTATCGAAGCCGGTGAGGTCGATGACGTCATCATGGGCTGCGGACAGCCTGAAGGCGCCACCGGTGCCAATATCGCGCGCCAGATCGCGCTGCGCGCCGGTTGCCCGGTCAGTGTTTCGGGTATGACCATCAACCGATTTTGCTCTTCAGGCTTGCAAACCATTGCCACAGCGGCGCAGCGCATTTTGGCGAACGAAGGCGACATTTATGTGGCTGGTGGCGTGGAAGCCATCTCCTGCACAGTGCAGGAAATGAACAAGCATATGCTGGCCGACCCTTGGCTGCAGAAAAACAAGCCCGAGGTCTACTGGGCTATGTTGCAAACCGCCGAGCAAGTGGCTAAGCGCTACAACGTCAGCCGCGAAGCCATGGACGAGTATGGCGCGTCCAGCCAGCAAAAAGCCTCTGCAGCTTTAGAAAAGGGTCTGTTTAAAGACGAAATCGCTCCGATCAAAGTCACCATGGGCGTGGCTGACAAAGTCATGGGCATGATGACCAAACAAGTGACGGTGAGCGATGACGAAGGCATTCGCGCGGGCACCACCTACGAAGGCATTAAAGATTTGCGATCTGCACTGCCTGGCGGTGTGGTGTCTGCGGGCAATGCCAGCCAGTTGTCCGACGGCGCGGGTGCCGTGGTCGTGATGCACGAAAAAATCGCCGAACAAAAAGGACTCAAGCCCCTGGGTCGTTTCCTGGGCTTTGCGGTAGCCGGTTGCGAACCTGACGAAATGGGCATTGGCCCCGTTTATGCAGTACCTAAAGTGCTCAAGCGCTTGGGTCTGACGGTTGCCGATATCGACTTGTGGGAACTGAACGAAGCCTTTGCCGTGCAAGTGCTGTACTGCCGCGACAAACTGGGTATTCCGGCCGACAAACTCAACGTCAATGGTGGCGCCATTGCAGTGGGACATCCCTTTGGCATGAGCGGCCAGCGCTTGACGGGCCATGCCCTGATTGAAGGCAAGCGCCGTGGCGCAAAGCGCGTTTGCGTCACCATGTGTATTGGTGGCGGCATGGGCGCAGCGGGTATTTTCGAAGTCTTGTAAAGGACGCTTGCTATGAAGCTGCGCGCAACCATTGATTTTTTACTGCATGATTGGTTGCGCACAGAGCAGCTAAGTAGCCGTGAGCGCTTTGCCGACCATTCGCGCGAAACCTTTGACGCAGTGTTCGATACCTGTGAGCGTATTGCCCGCGAAAAATACGCTCCTTTTAACCGCTTAGTGGACATCGAAGAGCCACGCTTCGACGGCGAAAAGGTCATCTTGCCGCAAGCCAGCAAAGACGCAGCGGATGCCTACGCCGCCTCGGGCATGCTAAGCGCAGCGCAGGACTACGAGATGGGCGGCATGCAGCTGCCCTATAGCGTAGAGGCCGCCGCCAATGCGTTTTTTGCCTGCGCCTCGGTCGGCATCGGAACCAGCATGCTCACCACCGGTAACGCCAATTTGCTGATGGTGCACGGCACCGAAACGCAGAAAAAGGTATTCGCCCTGCAAGAGTTTTCGGGCCGGTTTTCCGGCACGATGTGCTTGAGCGAGCCGCAAGCGGGGTCTAGCTTGTCGGATATCGTGACCCGTGCCGTGCCCGATGGCGATGACCATCAGGCTGACCCCTTAGGCCCGCGTTACCGCCTCAAGGGCAACAAAATGTGGATCTCCAGCGGCGAGCACGAGATCAGCGAAAACATCATCCATCTGGTGCTGGCCAAAATCCCGGACGCCCAGGGCAAACTGGTGCCGGGTACGCGCGGTATCTCGCTCTTCATCGTGCCTAAAAAACTAGTTGATGCCCAAGGCGAATTGACCGGGGTGCGCAATGACGTGGCCCTGGCCGGTCTCAACCATAAGCTGGGCTGGCGTGGCACCACCAACACCTTGCTCAATTTCGGCGAGGGCAAATTCCCGGTTGGCAGCAGCGCAGGGTTGGACGGCAAGGGCGCGGGCGCTATCGGCTATTTGGTGGGCCAAGCCGGTGAGGGTTTGCGCTGCATGTTCCATATGATGAACGAAGCGCGCATCGGTGTGGGCATTGCCGCCACCATGCTCGGTCTGGCCGGTTATTACGCCTCGCTAGCCTATGCGCAAAACCGGCCCCAGGGTCGGCCCATGGGCGCTGGTGGCAAAGACGCCTCGCAGCCCCAGGTCCGCATCATCGAGCATACCGACGTCAAACGTATGTTGCTGGCCCAAAAAGCCTATGGCGAGGGCGGTTTGGCGCTGGCTTTGTACTGCGCGCGCTTGGT
Organism: Rhodoferax sp.; assembly: GCA_016463455.1. GTDB lineage: Bacteria > Pseudomonadota > Gammaproteobacteria > Burkholderiales > Burkholderiaceae_C > Allorhodoferax. The sequence goes on along the minus strand of JAEMRG010000186.1, from coordinate 617 downwards.
CGATGAGCAGCATACGGCTGAACCCGCCGCTGCGGACGACGCGCGGTTGCTGCTTGAGGTACTGACGCCCATCGCCAAGAGCTGGCCTAGCGAATGGTGCCTGGAAGCCAATTCGCTGGCTATCCAGGTGCACGGCGGCTACGGCTACACGCGAGATTTTCCGGTAGAGCAATATTGGCGCGACAACCGCCTGAACATGATCCACGAGGGCACCCACGGCATCCAGGCCTTGGACCTGCTGGGCCGCAAAGTGTTAATGGAGAACGGCAAAGGCATGCAATTGCTGGCCGCGCGCATGCAGGCCACGATGGCCCGCGCAGACAAGCATGGGGCGCTTGGCGAGCACGCGGCAGCGCTCGGTCAGGCGCTGGGTCAAATAGGTGCGGCCACACGCGCTGCTTGGGCGACCGGTGTGCCCGGCGAGGCTCTGGCCAATGCTGTGCCCTATATGCAGGCCTTTGGTCACACGGTGCTGGCCTGGATCTGGCTGGATGTCGCCTGTGCCGCGCTGGAGACCGACCCGCCAGCGCAGAGCGTTACGACCCAGGGGCGCTTGGGCGCAGCCCAATTCTTCTTCCACTACGAGTTGCCCAAAATCGGAGCCTGGTTGTCTGTGG
>JAEMRG010000185.1 GCA_016463455.1 Rhodoferax sp. | reverse complement strand
TGCTAACTAGCAGCCCCAGCACCGGTGGCGCTTGTGTCACCATTACCGTTCCCTACCAATTGGGCGCGCCATGATCGCCCCTCAAATGCCGGAGAATCTTCCATGATCAGCACCAGTTTGCGTTGGATCGCCCGCCTGTTGTTTGTGGCCGTGTTGCTGGCCCTAGCGGCGGCCGTTTTGGGTGGCTTTCAATGGCAGCCCGATGTGATGCTCAGCGTCAATGGCCAAGCCGTCACCCTGCCAGGCTTGGCCTGGTTCGCTATTGGCGCAGCCGTTTTACTGGGCATGCTGGTGCTCGCCACCTTGGCGGTGTTGCCGCTCTTGGTGCTTTTGCTACCGGTATTGGCGGTGCTGGCGGTCATCGCCTTGGTCTGCGCCGGTCTGGGCGTGCTCAGCATGGTGCTGTGGGGCGTGCTGCCACTGTTTATTGTGTGGCTGATCTGGCGCTTGGCGACGGGTGGCGCAAAGGACGGTGAGGCCTTATGAGGCCTTTGCGCGTCGTCGTGGCCGATGATGAGCGCCTGCTGCGCGAGCAGCTTTGCGCCCGGCTGCGCGCGCTAGACGCCAGCATCGAGGTTCTGGCCCAAGCGCGCAATGGCCAAGAGGCGCTCGAGCAGGTGCGCGATCTGCAGCCGGACCTGGTGTTTTTGGACATCCGTATGCCGGTGATGACCGGCATCGAAGCGGCGCGCCACATCGCCCAGCTACCCACCTGGGACGAGGCTGGCGGCGAGGGCCAATGGCCCGGCTGCGAAATGGTGTTTTTGACGGCCTACGACCAGTACGCAGTGCAAGCCTTTGAGGCCGGCGTGGTGGACTACTTGCTCAAACCGGCCGAGCCCGAGCGCCTGGCCTTGGCTTTGCAGCGCGTCCGTGCGCGCATGGATGCGCGCCAGCTGGCCCAACACAGCGCCGAGCCCGCGCAGCCCCTGCCGGCACACACCCCGGCCATGCAAGACTTGCTCCGCGCCCTGGCCGCCCAACTCTCGCCCGCCACTGCACCGGCGCCCTTGCAATGGATACAAGCCAAAGTCGGCGCCACCATCCAGATGATCGCGGTGGAAGAGGTGCTGTTTTTTGTGAGCGACGAGAAATACACCCGTGTTCAAACCGCCACCCAAGAGGCGCTGATACGCACCTCCATCAAAGAGCTCATAGATACTTTGGACATGCAGCGCTTTTGGCAAATCCACCGCAGCACGCTGGTCAATGTGCGCGCCATCGCCGGCGTGCAGCGCGACGAGCGCGGCCGCCAACTGGTCTCGGTGCGTGGCAGCAAAGAGCTGCTGGAGGTCAGCCGCAGTTATGCGGGGTTGTTTAAAGGCATGTGAACGGGTGGCGAAAACGCAATGCATTGTGGTCGCCGCTTCCCATGGCCTCCTAGTGCTGCATCCACAATGCGGCGCTGGCAGCAAAATATTTAACGCTTTGCAAAGGAAGATAGGCCGTGGGACGAATCAAGAGAATCCTCGTGTGCGTCAGTACGATTGCACTTTTCGCAGGGTGGATGGCCCATGCCCAAACCCCCGCCCTCAACACCACCACGATTGCCCGCGCCATGCCCGATTCCGCTACTGATCCTTTCCAATGGCTTGAAGATGTGCAAGGCGAACGCGCGCTTGACTGGGTGGCCAAAGAAAACCAGCGCAGCCTGGACCTATTGCAAGCAGACGCGCGGTTTGCGCCCATGCAGCAGCAGGCCCTTACTATCGTGCAGGCCAGCGACCGGGTGCCTATGCCTAGCTTTCGCGGCCGCCATATCGACAACTTTTGGCAAGACGCCAAGGCCGTGCGCGGCGTGTGGCGGCGCACAGATTTAAGCGCTTATCGCAGCGCTACCCCGCGTTGGGAGACGGTGCTGGACTTTGACGCTCTGGCCCAAGCCGAGTCAGCTAACTGGGTCTACAAAGGCGCAAATTGCTTGCACCCGGCGCAGCGCCTGTGCCTGGTATCGCTGTCCGACGGCGGCAAAGACGCGGCGCAGATGCGCGAGTTCGACACCGAGACCAAATCCTTTGTGCAAGGCGGCTTTGCGCTACCGGCCGCCAAGCAACAAGCCGCTTGGCTGGACCAGGACACCTTGCTGGTTGCCCGTCCCTGGAACCCCGAGGACGTCACCGAGTCGGGCTACCCCTTCATCGTCAAGCGCCTGCGCCGGGGCCAGGCGCTGGCGCAGGCCGAAGAAGTGTTTCGCGGCGACAAAAAAGACGTGGGCAACTGGCCCGGCGTCATCCGCGATAGCCAGGGCCGTTTTGTCGCCGCCTACGTGGAGCGCTCTGTGGCGTTTTTTGCCCATGAGTTTTACGTCTTGACCGATAAGGGCCCGGTGCGCTTGCCGGTGCCGCTTAAGTCCAGCCTGCGCGGGTACTTAGATGGACAAATTATTTTCAGCCTGCAAGAGCCCTGGACGCCGGTGGCTGGCGGCCCCACCTTTACCCAATCGTCCCTGGTGAGTTTTGATTTGGCCGCCGCGTTGGCCACGCCCGCGAAGCTGTCGGTGCAGCTGGTGTTTGCACCCCACGCGCGCCAGTCCATTCAGGGCGTGAGCCGCACGGCCAGCCGCCTGGTTCTGAACTTGAGCACCCATGTAGTAGGTGAGATGATGTCCTTCGCCCACGGCCCCCAAGGCTGGAGTGGCCAGCGCCTAGACCTGCCCAATCCGGCCAGTTTAGGCGTGGTCAGTGCCAGCGACACGGACGACCAGTTTTTTGTTTCTGCCACCAGTTTTTTGGTGCCCACCACGCTGTGGCTGGCCGACGCCGCATCGGGCAAGACGGAGGCGGTAAAGGCTTCGCCCGCACGCTTTGACGCACAGGGCCTGATCACCGAGCAGCGCGAGGCCATCTCCAAAGACGGCACGCGCATTCCCTACTTTGTGGTGCGCCGCAAAGACCTCCCTATGGACGGCCAAGCGCCCACACTTTTGTATGCCTACGGCGGCTTTCAGGTACCGATGAACCCCGGCTACTCTGCATTGACCGGCAAGCTCTGGCTGGAGCGTGGCGGTGTGTACGTGCTGGCCAATATCCGCGGTGGCGGGGAGTTTGGACCGGCCTGGCACCAAGCCGGTCTCAAGACCAAGCGCCAGGTAATTTACGACGACTTTGTGGCCGTGGCCCAGGACCTGATGGACCGCAAAATTACCAGCCCGCGCCGCCTGGGCATCCAAGGCGGCTCCAACGGCGGCTTGCTCATGGGTGTGCAGATGACGCAGCGCCCGGACTTGTGGAATGCCGTGGTCGTGCAGGTACCGCTGCTCGATATGCTGCGCTACCACAAGCTGCTGGCTGGCGCCTCTTGGGTAGCCGAATACGGCAGCCCCGACGACCCTGCCGAGGCTGCGTTTTTGGCCCAACTCTCGCCCTACCATCACCTCAAAACGGGGGTGGCCTACCCCGAGCCGTTTTTTGTGACCTCCACCAAAGACGACCGTGTGCACCCTGGCCACGCACGCAAGATGGCCGCCAAGATGCAGGCCATGGGCTTGCCCTTTTATTACTACGAGAACACCGATGGCGGTCACGCCGCTGCGGCTAACCTGAAAGAAACAGCCAAGCGCGTCAGCTTGGAGATGGTTTATCTCAGCCGCAAACTAATGGACTAAGAGGCCAAGGGCTTGCCTTATTGCCCGCGCGCCCAATACACGCCCCATACCACCAAGCCCATGCCGACCAGCGCCGTACCCGCAAACGATTCGCCAAACAGCAACCAAGCCACTAAAGCGGTGCAAGGCGGTACCAGGTAAAACAGGCTGGCCACGTTGACCGCGTTGTTGTTGCGAATCAGCCAGTTGAGCAAGCTGACCGCGCCCAGCGAGAGCACCAGCACCAGCCAGCCCATGGCAAACACCATTTCGGGCACCCAGTCGATGCGCAGTGTCTCTGTCAGCGCTGCCGCAATACCGGTGAACACCACAGTGGGAACGAACTGCGCGACCGCTCCGGTGCGCCAGTCGAACTGCGGGCAAAAGCGTTTTTGGTACAGATTGCCGCAGGTGATGGACATCAGCGATATCAAGCAGGGCAGCAAGGCCTGTAACTCAAAACCCGTACCCAACTTGTTTGCCAGCACCAGGGCCACGCCGGCCAGGCCCAATACCAGTCCAAGCCATTGCCTACGCACCACCGTCTCACGCAAAAGCAAGCCGGCACCCACCGCCACCATCAAGGGTTGCAGGCCCGCCACCAAAGCGGCCACACCCGCCGGCAGACCCATAGAAATGGCAATAAACACGCCGCCCAGGTAAATGCCGTGAATCAGCAAACCGGCCACGCCGATGTGAAACCAATCCATGGCACGCGCAGGCCAGGGCGCTTTGCTCAGCAGCGCCAGCGCCAGCAGCAAGGCCACCACCAGCA
>JAEMRG010000011.1 GCA_016463455.1 Rhodoferax sp. | reverse complement strand
AAGGCACCTGGACCACCGGTGGCGTATGGTGGGGCGTGAAAGAAGGCGCGATTGACATCGTCTCTATCGCTGAAGACGTGCCCGCAGAAACCAAAGCTAAAGTTGATGAAATTAGAGCTGGCTTGAAAGCTGGCACCTTCAGCATCTGGAAGGGCCCCTTGGTGGACAACTCCGGCAAGACCCTGCTTAAAGAAGGCGAAGTCGCTGACGACAAATTCCTGAGCGGCGTGATGTTCTACGTCAAAGGCGTGGAAGGCAAAGTCCCAGGCAAGTGATCGGCTTGGAGCCCTGTCAAAAAGGCCGCTTCGCAGCGGCCTTTTTTTGTGTATGCATTGTGGATTGGGACGCCTCGCGCCGAAAGCCCAGGCTGGGGCCTTATGCTCGGGTTCCCATCGTTGGATTCTTAGGAAGTACCATGCATTTAAAAATTCGCAGCCTCACCCCCGTCCTTGCTATCGCGGCGACCCTCCTGGTGGCGACAGCCCAGTACGCGCAAGCACAGGCCTGGCCGACCAAGCAAGCCATCAAACTGGTGGCCGTCTTTCCACCGGGCGGATCGGTGGACCAGGTGGCGCGCCTGCTGGCACAGCCCCTGTCGCAGCAGATCGGGCAAAGTATCGTTGTCGAAAACAAAGGCGGCGCTTCCGGCTCGATCGGGACCGCCGCCGTAGCGGCTGCAGCGCCTGACGGCTACACCTTTGCCTTGGTTTTTGACACGCACGGGGTCAACCCCAGCCTGATACCCAATATGGCATTTGATTCGCGCAAGGACTTGGCCCCGGTCGTGCTCATAGGCACTGCGCCGATGGTGCTGGCCACCCACGCCGGGTCCGAATTCAAGACTTTCGCCGATGTCGTCGCCGCCGCAAAAGCCAAAAAAGGCGCTAGCTACGGCACCATCGGTTCGGGCAGCCTAGGGCATCTGGCCATAGAGCTGCTGGGTAAAGGCGCTGGCCTGGAATTCCAACACATACCCTACAAGGGCGGCGGCCCCTTGATGAACGACGCTGTCGCCGGGCACGTTCCCCTTGCGATCGGATCGGTCTTTTTGATGAAACCGCATGTAGACAGCAAACGCATGCGCCCGCTGGTGGTGACAACGTCCAAACGCTCGCCCGATTTGCCTGATGTGCCTACGCTGGCAGAAAGTGGCTTCCCTGGATTTGACGCGCCCGCTTGGTGGGCCGTGCTTGCACCAGCAAAAACACCGCCCGAAATTATCAAGCGCATGAACGAAGAGATCAACAAAGTGATGCGCATGCCCGATACCGCCAAGCGGATGGACGCGCAAGGCATCGACGTGGTGGGCGGCACGCCAGAGGCGGCACGCGTTTTTATCGAGCGCCAGATGGACGTTTGGGCCAAGGTGGTGAAGGACAACAATATCCAGGCCGATTGAGCGCACCGGCCCGCAGCGCGGGCCGCAGCCGCCTTGCTATGGCTATTGCTCGGGCCTGATCTGCAGCGCGACCAGGATGCGTGCGACCATGTTGTAGGTAGCGATCGCACTGGTGATCTCGACGATCTCTGTCGGGTCGAAATGTGTACGCATGGCCGCGAACAAGGCATCGCTGACTTTCACGTCCAGCGTCATCTGAGCTGCATACTGGATGATGATTTTTTCCACCTCGCCCAAGTCAGCACCAGTCGGAACCGCACGCGGGTCGGCATCGACAAACACGCGCAAGGCATCGAGTTCTGCTTGGCTTCCGCCCGCTGCTAAAAAGTCAGGGGCGTGGTGGTGGTATTCATAATCCGCGCCTGTCAACAGCGCCACCGTGCAAATACCCAGCTCGCGCAGTTTGCGACTGGTGGGCAAGCCGGTACGCACTGCCTTGAGATAGACATTCCATCCCCTAGCGACGGGTTCACTCCACAGCAAAGCCTTGTCCAGGTTGATCAAGGCGCCACCGCGCCGCGCAAGAATCGCTTCGACCAAGTCGCTGGGCTGGGGTTTTTGTTCGGGTGTCCAATCGGGTATGCGCATAAGTTTTTGCTCAGTGAGTGCATTAAATGAATTTTGTTTGGTGTAGAAGTAGAAAACGCGTGCCCAGGCGCTTGTAAGGCCGGCCGCCGGACACCATCCAATTATGTCCAGCGCCGGCAAACGCTACAAGACCGGATCGAGACGGCGCCAGCGCGCATAGGCCCGACTTTCGTGTTCTACCGGCAACTGTTGCTTGGCGAGCAAGTAATGGTGGGTGTAAACGTCCAAATAGGCGTCCAATGTTTCTGCGGCCAGAGCCTCGCCCGCTAGTTCCAGACAAAGCGCGGCGACTTCACTGGTGCAAAAATGGTCGTCGCGACGCGATCGACGCAGTTGGTAACGCGAGAGCTGCGAGGGCGACAAACTGAGCACGGGAAATCGGTCCAGATAAGGGCTTTTGCGAAACATCTTGCGCGCCTCTGCCCAGGTGCCGTCTAACAAGATAAACAAAGGAAGCTTAGCGCTGGGCCCAGACGCCTCTTGCACGGCATGCACCACGCGCTCCGGCGCCACGTACTCTCCGGGGAATACCACATAGGGTTGCCATTGCGGATCGGCCAGCAGGCTGAGTAAAGCGGGATCCGTTTCAGTGCGCGCCCAGCAAAAAGCGTAGGTATCTGCAAGCACATCGGCCACCAACCAGCCGGTATTACTGGGCTTGAGGGCTTCGATATCGCCCATCAGCAAACATATGCCAACCTGCGTTTGCAAGTTCGGGCGCAAATCGCACATACAGTGGCTAGGCACCAGACGGCAGCCTGCGCAGCGCGCACCCTTGATACCACCGCGCGCCAGAAAGGGCTTGGAACTTTGGGCCAGGCGCTCGTTGCGCAAGCGGGCAACAGCATGGGGTGGAGCGGCAACCAGAGTCATGGAACCAAGGGTACGCGCGCGTACCCCAGGAGGTCGGACCCGATGCGCGCTAAGACCGGCGTCCACGATCGGTCATTGCCCTGGCGGTAAAGCCTGGCGCTGGGGTACCAGGGGCTATCGGCCCGATCGAGCATCCAGCGCCAGTCGGGCGCGTAGGGCAGCAGTATCCAGGTCGGTTTACCTAGCGCGCACGCCAGATGGGCCACGCTGGTATCGACTGAAATCACCAAGTCCACCAGATCGCACAAGGCTGCGGTATCGGAAAAATCTTGGATGTGCGCACCCAAAAAACGAATGGAGTTGGCTTGCATCGCATCTTGGTCTGCGGGTCGTAGCTCCTTTTGCAAACACAGGTACTCGAAGCTAGGGGAAAGGTAGGGCAGCAAGGCGTTCAAACCCAAACTGCGCTGCAGGTCGTTTCTGTCCAGCCCATTGCCGCTCCACACCAAACCGATCCGCGGCGTGCTGGGCGGCCCCAAGCGGCGCTGCCAAAGTTCACGCTTAGGCGCGGTGCTGGCCAGATAGGGCGACGAGCTGGGTAGGTTGGCCAGCTGCGTGCGAAACGCAAGCGGCAAACTGAGCAAGGGGCAGTGGTAGTCAAAATGCGGCAAAGCCGACCCTTTTTCAAACAAGTGCTTGGGGCCTTGCAGCGTTTCAAACAGTGCCATCAAAGGCTCGGGAACTTCCAGTAATACCTTCGCGCCCAGGGCGGTGACTTCGCGCGCATAGCGACAAAACTGAATGCTGTCGCCTAAGCCCTGTTCGGCGTGCAACAGCACTGTCTTTCCATTGAGGGGCGCATCTCCCAGCCATTGTGGCTGAGGAAAGTCGCGTTTGCGCGAACTAAATGCGTCTCGCCGCCAACGCCATTCATAGTACTTCCAACCCTGCGCAAAATCACCGCACAGCAGCAATTCAATGGCCTTGTTCCAGTAGGCATCCGCAAAATCGGGCTCGCTCGCTATGGCAGCGTCGTAGCTTTCTATGGCCTCGGTGCTGCGCTGGAGCTCCTGCAATGCAAGGCCCCGGTTATTCAAGGCATGGGCCCAGCCGGGCTGCAGCGCAATCGCGGTGTCGTAACTTGCTAGGGCCGCTTCAAACCGCCCTAAGGCGCGCAAGGCATTGCCCAGGTTGTAATGCGCCTGCGCGAACTCCGGCTGCGCAGCTATTGCACCGGCATAGCTTTGCGCCGCCTCGTCCCAGCGCAATTGATCCTGCAAGAGCACGCCCCGGTTATTCCAGGCCTGCGCGTAGTCCGGCTGAATGGCAATGGTCTGACTGAAACTGACAATGGCCTCTTCATAGCGCTGCAAGGCCTTGAACGCCAAGCCTAAGTTGAAATGCGCAGAGGCGTTGAGCGGGTTGTTGGCTACTGCAACACTGATGAATTCCGCCGCCAAAGCGTGCTTGCCCGATTGCAGGGCCATGGCACCGAGCATGTGCAAGGCATCTGCATGGCCGGGCTGCAGGGCCAGCATGCGCTCATAAGCGACCTTGGCCTCTTCGAATTCGCCCTGCTGGTGGTGGGCCAGGCCTTGCTGAAACAAGGCAGCCAGTGCGTGATGGCCTTGCATAGTCTGCTTAAGGGCGTCCAAGCGCTAGCGGCAAATGGCTTGGGCGTGGCTTGGCGGTCATAGCGCAATTTTATCGGTCCGGCTTTGATCGCTTGACCGTCCTTGGACAATGGCTCCAAGACGCGCAGCCCCTTGCGCTAGTTGTCATTTAAGCCATTAAACTGAGCCCCGGTTTGAATATCCGCGCAAAAAGGTGTTTATGGCAATATTGGTGACCGGCGGCGCCGGCTTTATCGGCAGTAATTTTGTCCTTGACTGGCTGGCCCACAGCGGCGAATCCGTGGTCAATCTGGACAAACTGACCTATGCCGGTAATTTGCGTAATCTCGACCCTGTCAAAGACCATGAAAACCATATTTTTGTGCAGGGCGACATCGGAGACAGCGCCTTGGTATCGGCGCTGCTGGCACGTTATCAGCCCCGGGCCGTATTAAATTTTGCTGCGGAAAGCCATGTGGATAGGTCCATCAGCGGCCCCGCAGAATTTATAGATACCAATATCGTGGGAACCTTCCGCTTGTTGGAAGCAGTGCGGGCTTACCGGGCTGGCCTGGCTGATACCGAGGCATCGATATTCCGGTTTTTGCATGTATCAACCGACGAGGTTTATGGCTCGCTGTTGCCCGATGAAGCGGCCTTTAGCGAATCGCGTCGCTATGAGCCCAATAGCCCCTATTCCGCCTCCAAGGCCGCCAGCGACCACTTGGTGCGCGCCTACCACCACACCTACGGGCTGCCGGTGCTGACGACCAACTGCAGCAACAACTACGGTCCGCTGCACTTCCCCGAAAAATTGATCCCACTGATGATCGTCAACGCCTTGGCCGGTAAGCCCCTGCCGGTCTATGGCGACGGCCAGCAGATTCGCGACTGGCTGTATGTGAAAGACCATTGCGCGGCGATCCGCGTGGTCTTAGACCGTGGCCGCGTAGGCGAAACCTATAACGTCGGTGGCTGGAACGAAAAAGCCAACCTGGACATCGTGCATGCGGTGTGCGCGCTGCTGGACGAAATGCAAGCACGCAGCGACGCCAAGCCCTACGCCAGCCAAATCAGCTTTGTCACCGACCGCCCGGGGCATGACCGGCGGTACGCAATTGATGCCCGAAAAATCAGCGAAGAACTGGGCTGGAAGCCGGCCGAAACCTTTGAAACAGGATTGCGTAAAACCGTGCGCTGGTACCTGGACAACCCCCAATGGGTACAGGAAGTCCAATCGGGCGCTTACCGCGACTGGGTGGCCCAGCAGTACCGAGGCGTGGGCGGCGCAGCATGAAAATTTTGCTGCTGGGCCGCAACGGGCAGCTGGGCTGGCAACTGCAGCGCAGCCTGGCACCTTTAGGCGAGGTGATAGCCCTGGCCAGCCAGGCACAAGATAACCCGAACCAATGGTGCGGCGACTTAGCCAAGCCAGAGGGCTTGCGACACACCCTGCGTGAGATCGCACCGGACCTGGTCGTCAATGCGGCGGCTTACACCGCAGTGGATAAAGCGCAAACCGAAACCGAAAAAGCCTATGCCGTCAACGCGCTGGGCCCTGCCGTGCTGGCCGAAGAAACCCTGCGCCTGGGTGCCTGGCTGGCGCATTACTCGACCGACTATGTGTTTGACGGCAGCGGCACCCGGTCCTGGCGCGAGTCCGATGCCTGCGCACCGCTGAGCGTCTATGGCGCCAGCAAGCGCCAGGGCGAGCTGGAAGTCGCCCGTAACCCCAGGCATCTGATCCTGCGCACCAGCTGGGTGTACGCGGCGCGCGGCAGCAATTTCGCCAAAACCATGCTGCGCCTAGGCGCCGAGCGCGATGAACTGCGGGTGATTGACGACCAGATGGGCGCCCCCACCGGCGCGGAATTGCTGGCCGATGCCAGCGCCATAGCCTTGCGCCAGGCCATGGCGCAACCGGCACTCGCAGGTCTTTACCACTGCGCCGCTTCCGGCCAAACCAGCTGGCATGGCTATGCCCAATTTGTTTTCCAAGAAGCGCGCGCCCTGGGAATACCGGTCCGCGTGTCGCAAGAGCGGCTTGTGCCCATAAAAAGCGCGGAGTACCCGGTCGCAGCCCCCCGCCCCCTGAACTCCCGGCTTGATTGCGCCAAGATTGCCGATGTATTTTCGATACATTTGCCCTCGTGGCAATTGGGGGTGCGGCGGATATTGCAGGAAATCGCTCTTACAAAAAACTTATGAAAAATACCCCTAATTCCAATAGAAAAGGCATTATTTTGGCGGGGGGCGCGGGCACCCGCCTCTACCCCGCTAGCCAGGTGGTAAGCAAGCAGCTGCTCCCGATTTACGATAAACCCATGATTTATTACCCGCTCAGCACCCTGATGCTGGCGGGCATTCGCGACATTTTGGTGATATCTACGCCGCAAGATACGCCGCGTTTTTCCCAATTATTGGGCGATGGAAAACAATGGGGTTTGAATCTGCAATATGCGGTGCAAGAAAGCCCCGACGGCCTGGCCCAGGCATTTTTGATTGGCGAATCATTTTTGCAAGACAGCCCCAGCGCGCTGGTGCTGGGCGACAATATTTTCTACGGCCACGATTTTGCTTCGCTTGTGCGATCTGCCAACCAAAAAACGACCGGCGCCACGGTTTTTGCCTATGCGGTACAGGACCCACAGCGCTATGGCGTAGTGGAGTTCGACGCGACTGGGCGCGCGATCAGCTTGGAAGAAAAGCCCGCAGTACCCAAGTCGCGCTATGCCGTAACCGGCCTGTATTTTTATGACCAACAGGTGGTAGCGCTGGCCAAACAAGTCAAGCCCTCGCCGCGCGGGGAACTGGAAATCACCGACCTGAACCGCCTGTATTTGCAAGCCGGGCAATTGGAGGTGCAAACCATGGGTCGTGGTTATGCCTGGTTGGATACCGGTACCCATGAATCCATGCTGGAAGCCGGCCAGTTTATTTATACCGTTGAAAAACGCCAGGGGCTTAAAGTGGCAGCACCGGAAGAAATAAGCTGGCGAAATAACTGGATCGACGACGCGCAACTAGAAAAATTAGCCGGCACCTTGGGCAAATCGGACTACGGGCAGTATTTGCTGCGCCTACTCAAGGAAAAGGTGTATTGATGCGCGTGACACCTACTGCCATTGCTGACGTTTTACTCCTCGAGCCGCGGGTGTTTGGCGATGCGCGCGGCTTTTTTCTGGAAAGCTATAACGAAAAAGTATTTGCCCAGGCGACCGGCCTGCAAGTGCAATTCGTGCAGGACAACCACTCGCGCTCGCAGCGCCACGTGCTGCGTGGCATGCACTTCCAAACTGAAAACCCACAAGGTAAATTAGTGCGTGTGGTGGCTGGCGCAGTATTTGACGTTGTGGTCGATATCAGGCCCGACTCTCCAAGCTATGGCCGCTGGATCGGTGAAGAACTCTCCGTGGATAACCAGCGCCAGCTCTGGATTCCCCCCGGTTTGGCCCATGGCTTTTTGGTGCTGTCTGAAAGCGCAGATTTCCTTTATAAAACCACCGCGTATTACCACCCCGCGTCCGAGCGCTGCTTGGCTTGGAACGACCCGATAGTGGGAATTGACTGGCCATTGGACGACACGCCCCCTTTGGTTTCAGACAAAGACGCTAAGGGCTTAAGCTTGAACCAGCTTTGAGTGACCCACAAGCCCTCGCCCTAAGCACTGCACAGAGTGGTTCTATGGCAGTCTTGGGCAGGGTATTGCTGGCGTCCGGAAAACTGGACAAAGCCGCGCTGCAAAAAGCACTGAAAAACGCCCCGGGCAATCGTAAAAGTCTGATTGCAGAATTAGTCGATTCGGGTGCGATGCGCCCGCTGGATGTAGCCCAGGTATTGGCCCAGGCCTTCGCGGCGCCTTTGCTCGACCTGTCTGCGATCCATCTCGCTGCGCTACCTGACAAACTGCTGGACGAGGTCATTTGCCGGGAGTATCAGCTTTTGGTACTGGGCAAACGCAAGCATGCATTGGTCATCGCCACCGCCGATCCGTCCAATCAGGAGGCGGTGGAAAAAATCAAATTCGCAACCCAAAGCAATGTGGATTGGGTGGTCGTTGAATATGACAAATTAGTCCTAGCCTTGCAAGCGGAAAAGTCGGTCGCTACTGACCTGCTTTATGCTGATTTTGGCGACAGCGATTTCGAAGGGTCAGGATTTGTAGAGGTAAGCGCTGGGCCCGGCTCCGCAAAAAATGAAATCGACGATTCGCCGGTGGTGCGTTTTCTGCAAAAAATATTGCTCGATGCGGTGCGCATGGGCGCATCCGACTTGCATTTTGAACCTTATGAATTTTCCTACCGCGTGCGCTTTCGTATTGATGGTCATTTGCGTGAAATTGCCAGCCCGCCACCGGCCATTAAGGAAAGACTGGCTTCGCGCATCAAGGTGATTTCGCGCATGGATATTTCGGAAAAACGGGTGCCCCAAGACGGGCGCCTGAAACTGAAAATTTCGCGCGATAAAACCATCGACTTACGCGTCAGCACCCTGCCAACGCTGTTCGGCGAAAAAGTGGTGATTCGTATTTTGGACCCGAGCACTGCCAAATTGGGCATCGATGCATTGGGCTATGAGGAAGCCGAAAAGCAACGCTTGCTGCGCGCTATTGCGCGGCCCGATGGCATGATTTTGGTGACCGGCCCCACCGGCTCGGGCAAGACGGTGTCGCTCTATACCTGCCTAAACCTGTTAAACCAGCCGGGTGTGAATATCGCGACCGTCGAGGACCCGTCAGAGATCAATATGCCTGGCGTGAACCAGGTCAACGTAAACGACAAAGCGGGGCTGACCTTTGCCGCCGCGCTTAAATCCTTTTTGCGACAAGACCCGGACATCATCATGGTGGGCGAAATCCGCGATTTGCTGACTGCTGACATTGCCATGAAAGCCGCCCAGACCGGGCACCTGGTGCTCTCCACGCTGCACACCAACGACGCGCCCACCACGCTCACCCGTTTGCGCAATATGGGCGTGCCAGCCTTCACTATTGCAGCCAGCGTGATGTTGATCAGCGCACAACGCCTGGCCCGCCGTCTGTGTGTCCAATGCAAAGAAGCCTTCGATCTGCCAAACGACACTTTGCTGGAATCGGGATTCAAGCAAGAAGATATGGACGGCAGCTGGAAGCCCTACCGACCGGTGGGCTGCAGTGCTTGCAACCATGGCTACAAAGGGCGGGTGGGCATTTACCAGGTGATGCCCCTGTCCGACGCAATTCAAGCCATTATTTTGCGTGATGGCTCGGCCAAGGAAATCGCGGCACAGGCCGAGCGCGAGGGCGTGAAAACTCTGCGCGTATCCGGTTTAAGTAAGGTGAAAATGGGTTTAACCTCATTGGAGGAAGTACTCGCGCTGACCAATGCGTGATAGAAGGGAGACCTACAAATGCCAATACAAAGAGCGTCAGGCGCCGCCAACACAGTTGCCCTAGACACGGTATTCAAATGGAAAGGGGTGGACCGCAGGGGTCAGTACCTGCAAGGCGAGTTACGCGCCATTAGCAAAGCGGCCGCGCGGGCGGCATTGCGCAAACAGGGCATTCGGCCCAGCGCCGTATCCAAGCCGCTTTTTTATAGGGCACAGCGCATCCAAGCGAAGGAGATAGCCCTCTTTACGCGCCAGCTCTCCACGATGATCCAATCCGGCATCCCGCTGCTACAGTCATTTGCGATCGTCGCTCAGAGCAGCAGCAACCCCTCCATGGGTCGTATGGTGAACGCCATCCGCAGCGACGTCGAGACCGGCTCATCTCTCTGCGCGGCGTTTCGCAGGCACCCCCGGCAATTTGATGCGCTCTATTGCAATTTGGTCGCTGCCGGTGAATCCGCAGGTATTTTGGACAGCTTGCTCGACCGCCTGGCGCTGTACATGGAAAAAACCGAGGTCCTCAAGGCCAAGATCAAGTCCGCCCTCACCTACCCGATTGCCGTGCTGGCGGTCGCAGCTACCGTGGTGGCCGTCGTCATGCTCTTTGTCGTGCCCGCGTTCAAGCAAGTTTTCGCATCCTTGGGCAGCGAGTTACCAGGCCCTACGCTGATGGTCATTGCCCTCAGCGAGTTTTTCGTCCGTTACGGGTTGCTGATTTTCGGCGGCTTGCTGGGCGGATGGTTTTTTCTCGCCCGCGCCATTCGCAACAGTGAAAAACTGCAGGACCAGCGCGACCGGCTGTTACTCAAGTTGCCTGTGTTTGGCAATGTCATCCGCAAATCCTGTATTGCACGCTGGACCCGCACGCTAGCGACCCTGTTCGCAGCGGGCGTGCCCTTGGTCGAGGCGCTGCAGTCCGTCGGCGGCGCCTGCGGCAACAGGGTTTACCTGGATGCCACCGCGCGGATTGGCCAGCAAGTATCCTCGGGGGTATCCCTGACCGCAGCCATGACCCAATCCAACTTGTTCCCTCCCATGGTGCTGCAAATGTGCGTAATTGGCGAGGAGTCCGGCTCCATTGACTTCATGCTGGGTAAAGCGGCTGATTTCTTTGAGTCCGAGGTGGACGCGACGCTTGCAGGCATCTCCAGCTTGATGGAGCCCTTCATCATCGTCTTCCTCGGAACCCTTATTGGCGGGCTGGTCGTGGCTTTGTACCTGCCGATTTTCAATATCGGACAGGCGCTCTGATGCAGTCCACCCTCGCAGACCAGGCTGTCGTCTTGCTAGCTTTACTGGGCTTGCTGGTAGGTAGTTTTCTCAACGTCGTCATCTACCGATTACCCAAAATGATGGAACGCCAATGGGCGGCCGATAGTGCGCAGGCTTCGGGTCAAGCAGCGCCGCCTGTGGAGCCATTTAACCTCGCGGTGCCGCGTTCCACTTGCCCGCATTGTGCTGCCGGCATTGCCTGGTACGACAACATCCCACTCCTTAGCTATGGCTTGCTGCGCGGCCGTTGCCGGCATTGCCAAGCAAGCATCGGTCTGCGCTACCCGATGGTGGAGCTAGGCACCGCGCTGCTGTTTGCCTTTTGCGGCTGGCGCTGGGGCCTGGGGCCGGCCGCGATGGCCTGGTGCGCCTGGATGGCAGGCATGCTGAGTCTGGCACTCATCGATTGGGACAGCACCCTGTTGCCCGATGTCATCGTGCTGCCCTTGCTATGGCTTGGGCTCATCGGCGCCAACTTGCAATGGACGGGCGTTAGCTTGGACCAAGCGCTTTGGGGCGCAGTGGCCGGTTACCTCAGTCTGTGGTCGGTCTATTGGGTTTTCAAAATCGTGACCGGAAAAGAAGGTATGGGTTATGGCGATTTCAAGCTGCTGGCCTGCCTGGGCGCCTGGTTTGGCTGGCAGGCCCTGGTTCCCATCATTCTGATGTCCTCCGTCATGGGCGCTGTCGTGGGCATGGTGCTCAAACTCAAGCAAGGTTTACGCGAGGGCGGTGTATTGCCCTTCGGTCCTTTTCTGGTGGGCGCAGGCTTGGCATGCCTGTTCGCCAATCCCTTGGGCTTCACACTGCGCGTGCCATGAGCAGCACAAGGGCAATGCGTTTGGGTGTTACGGGCGGTATCGGCAGCGGTAAAAGCACGGTCTGCGGGCTGCTGGCGAAAAAAGGTATTCCCCTTATCGATGCGGACGCGATCTCCCGCGCCTGCACCGCGCCCGGCGGAGCCGCCCTGCCCGCCATTGCCCAGCTATTTGGCGAAGCGGTGTTTGAAGCGCCAGGCCTATTGAACCGCGACGCCATGCGCACCCTGGTTTTTGACGACGCGCAGGCGCGCGCCCAACTCCAAGCCCTGTTGCACCCCCTAATTGCAGCCGAAATTGAACGTCAGGCTGCCCAGGCGCAGGCCTCGTCGCCGCCCTGCATCGCTTTTGACATTCCGCTGTTAGTGGAGTCCAAGCGCTGGCGCCCGGTACTTGACAGAGTGCTAGTCATTGACTGCCAAGCGCAAACCCAAATAGACCGGGTCCTACAGCGCAGCGGCTTGACGCCCGATAGCGTGCAAAAAATCATGGCGGCACAAAGCAGTCGGGTCGCCCGGCTGCAATGCGCCGACTTTGTTTTATTCAACGAATCCGTGACAATTGATGAGATTGACCAGCGCTTGCGCGCAATATTCCCCTTCTTGGAGCTATCATCCCGCCACTGGAAAAATAGCGCGTGATCCTGTACGAATATCCGTTTAACGAAAAAATTCGCACCTATTTGCGTTTGGAGCACCTGTTTTCGCGGCTCTTTACGCTGCAGGAGCGCCTGGACGCCCTGGACCACCATTTCGCGCTGATCACCCTGTTTGAAATTCTCAATGTCGGCGCACGCGCTGACTTGAAAACTGACGTCCTCAAAGACCTGGACCGCCAGCGCCAGACCATGCTGGCCTACCGTGGAAACCCGGCCATTGCCACCGAAGTGCTGGAGCGACTGCTGGCGCAACTCGAAGAATGTTTTGTCGCGCTGACCAGTGCATCGGGTAAATTAGGCCACGAACTGGGTGAAAACGACTGGCTCAAAAGCCTGCGCAGCCGCACCAGCATCCCGGGTGGCACCTGCGAATTTGACTTGCCCGCCTATTACGCTTGGCAAAAATTGGATGACCAGCGCCGCCAGAACGACTTGCGCGAATGGATTTCCAGCATGGTGCCTTTGTTCAACGGCATCCACTTGCTACTGGGCCTGCTGCGTGACTCGGGCGCCCCGCAAAAAATGGTGGCGCTTAGCGGACAGTTCCAGCAAAACCTGCCGCAAGGCCGCACCTTTCAGCTGCTGCGCCTGTCGCTAGACCCCCATTTGGGCGCCATCCCCGAAATCAGCGCTAACCGTCTGGTGGCCTCCATCCGCTTTGTACGCCACGAAGCCGATGGCAAGCTTTACAGCAATAGCGCCGACACCCCTTTTGACCTGACCCTGTGCGCCTGAGCGCAGGCAGCCTGCCATGTCAGACAGCCCTTCGGCGCCGGAAAAAATCGTCACTTGTCCGCAGTGCAAAGGCGATAGCGTGTATGCGCCGCGCAATTCCTACCGCCCGTTTTGCGGCGAGCGCTGCAAAAATCTAGACCTGGGGGCGTGGGCAAGCGAGTCCTTTAGGGTGCCAGCGCCAGAGCAGTTCGAGGACGACAGCCCATCGCGGCAGCTGCAATAAGGCAGCCTCGTTTAAAGCGCCTGCCCGGCCCCGTGTTCATCGGCCAACCAGGCCAAAACCGGCAAGGCGCCGGGTAACACGGGTTCCACTTGGACGGGCAATTCCTGCCATTGTGCATGCTGCCCCTCGCGCATCACCAATGCTCCAGACCAGTCCAGCACCTTGAAAAAATGCAGGCGCACCAGGGCGTGTGGATAGTCCACCACCTGCACCTGCCAAGCTTGGCAGTGCAGCACCTGGACGCCTAACTCTTCATATAACTCGCGCGTCAAGGCCTGCTCCAGCGACTCTTGCGGCTCCACCTTGCCACCCGGAAACTCCCAGTAGCCCGCGTAGGCCTTACCCACCGGACGAGAAGTCATCAAAAATTTGCCATTCGCCTGCAGCAAAACACCCACCGCCACTTCGGTCAAGGGCCGCTGCGTGCCGCCGCTGCGGGCCACATGGCCATCGGCCACCCGGTCCACCGGCACCTGGCTCATGCCGCTGCGCCCGGGTCCTGCCGGCCGGCGAAGTCTTTGGCAAATTGCCAGGCCACGCGACCGCTGCGCGAGGCGCGCTCTAGCGCCCAGATCAAGGCTTCTTCGCGCCAGTGGCTGCGCCGCGCTGTGTCGACAGCCAGGGCATCCAGCCATTGGGCCACGATGGTGAGGTATTCATCTTGCGTGAACGGGTAAAAACTGACCCACAAGCCAAAGCGTTCCGACAGGGATATTTTTTCTTCCACCACCTCGCCCGGGTGCACTTCGCCGCTTTCGGTATGCTGATACGTCAGGTTTTCGGCCATGTACTCGGGCAGCAAATGGCGCCGGTTGCTGGTGGCATAAATCAAGACGTTGGCCGAGGTTTCCGACACCGACCCGTCGAGCACGGATTTCAGCGCTTTGTAACCGACCTCGCCTTGGTCAAAGCTTAAATCGTCGCAAAACACGATAAATTTTTCAGTGCGCTGCGCCAGGATATCCACCATGTCCGGCAGATCCATCAAATCGGCCTTATCCACTTCAATCAGGCGCAAGCCCTGGCCGCTGTAGGTATTGAGGCAGGCGCGCACCAGCGAGGACTTGCCAGTGCCGCGTGCGCCGGTGAGCAGTACGTTATTGGCTGTTTTACCCTGGACAAACTGCTCGGTGTTGCGGCGGATTTTTTCTTTCTGGATGTCGATTTCTTTGAGGTCGTCCAGGCGCATCGCCCCGACCTGGCGCACCGCGCTGATATAGCCCTGGCCTGAGACCCGCTTACGGTAGCGAAAGGCTATGGCACTAGCCCAATCGGGCTGCTCAATATCCAGACGCAGCGCTGCCTCCACCCGGTCCATAAAGCGCTCGGCACGCGCCAAAAACGGCCCCAAAAGCTGCTGATCTTGCATGGTTGCGGCTTTCTTAAGACCGGTAATCTGCGTTGATGCTGACGTATTCATGGCTCAGGTCACAGGTCCAGACCGTATGACTGGCCTGGCCGCGACCCAATGCCACGCGCACCAAAATTTCACTTTGCTGCATCACGCGCTGGCCATCGGCTTCTTGGTAGGCCGGGTTGCGCCCGCCACGGGTCGCGACATGTACATCGTCCAAATACAGCTCGATGCCCTCGGTGTCCAGGTCGGTGATACCGGCATAGCCGACCGCCGCCAAAATGCGGCCCAAGTTAGGGTCGCTGGCAAAAAACGCGGTTTTCACCAAAGGCGAATGCGCTATGGCATAGGCGACAAGACTGCATTCCTCGGCGGTGGCGCCACCGTCCACCTGCACGCTAATAAATTTGGTCGCCCCTTCGCCATCACGCACAATGGCCTGCGCCAATTGCAAAGCCACCTTGAGCAAGCCTTGGTACAAAGCCTGGCCTTCGGGGCTGTCCAAGGCGCTAATGGTTGCATGCCCCGCCTTGTGCGTGGCCACCAGCACCAGGGAGTCATTGGTCGAGGTATCGCCATCGACCGTAATGCGGTTAAAGCTGGCTTGGGCCAGCGCTTTGGCCAGCGGCTGCAGCAAGTTGGGCGCCACGCAAGCATCGGTAGCGATATAGCCCAACATGGTCGCCATATTGGGCCGGATCATGCCTGCGCCCTTGCTGATGCCGGTCATGCTGACGGTTCGGCCCTGGACCATGACTTGCGTGCCAAAGGCCTTGGGCACGGTGTCGGTCGTCATGATGCCCTGGGCGGCGGCCAGCCAGTTGTCCTCTTGGGCCGCAGCGATGGCCGCATCCAAACCAGCAATGATGCGCTCTGCGGGCAGCGGCTCCATGATGACGCCGGTGGAAAAGGGCAGCACTTGTGCGGCATCAACGCCCAGGCGTTGGGCCAATGCGTCGCAGGTGCTGCGGGCTCGGGCCAGGCCATCAGCACCGGTGCCGGCATTGGCATTTCCGGTGTTGATCAGCAAGGCGCGGATGGCAGCGCCCGACGCCAAATGGCTTTGGCAGATTTGCACCGGGGCGGCGCAAAAGCGGTTGGACGTAAATACCGCACCCACACTAGCGCCGGCATCGAGCAAAAACAGCGTCAGGTCTTTGCGACCTAATTTGCGAATGCCAGCCTCGACCACGCCAATACGCAGGCCGGCGATGGGAAACAAATGCGCCGGGTTCGGGGGAGCTAAATCAACAGGCATGGTGCGGCCCTAGGCTAATCT
This sequence comes from Rhodoferax sp., assembly GCA_016463455.1. GTDB lineage: Bacteria > Pseudomonadota > Gammaproteobacteria > Burkholderiales > Burkholderiaceae_C > Allorhodoferax. Next base: position 1,057 of record JAEMRG010000011.1, on the reverse strand, counting down.
GCCATGGCATTGTTTAAATTTCTTGCCACTGCCGCAGGGGCAAGGCTCGTTGCGTCCGACGCGTGGTATCGCGGCGCTGGCTTGCGGCAAACCCAGGTCGGCCAAAGAAATGGTTTCGGGTTCGCCGGTATCGGTGGGTGCGGTATAAGTGACATTGCTCAGCGTCTCGCCCTTGGCTTCCAAGGCCTGGGCGGCCTCGTCCAATTGCTCGGCTGACTGGATACGCACGGTCATCAAAATCTTGGTAACTTCGTTCTTCACCGAGTCCAGCATCTGACCAAATAATTCGAAAGCTTCCCGTTTGTATTCCTGCTTGGGCTGCTTTTGCGCATAACCGCGCAAATGGATACCCTGACGCAAATAATCCAGCGAACTCAAATGGTCGCGCCACTGGCTGTCGATGGTTTGCAATAAAACCATACGCTCAAACTGCGTAAAGCCGCTCATGCCAATATGCTCCACCTTGGCGGCAAAAGCCGCATCGGCCGCCTCCAGCACCAAATTGACAATATCCTCGTCGCCAATCGCGCTGGCCGCGCTTACACGACCGACCAGGTCCAGGCTGATGCCCCAATCGTCAGCCAATTGGCGTTGCAGGCCCGCAATATCCCACTGCTCTTCCACCGACTCCACAGGCACAAAAGAGCGCACCAGATCGTCAAAGCTGCCACGGCGCAAGGAGGCGATCTGGGCACTCAAATCCTGCGCGTCCAAAATTGCATTGCGCTGCTGGTAAATGACTTTACGCTGGTCGTTGGAGACATCGTCGTAATCGAGCAACTGCTTGCGCATATCGAAATTGCGCGCCTCGACCTTGCGCTGGGCGCTTTCAATGCTGCGTGTCACCATGCCCGCCTCAATCGCCTCGCCCTCGGGCATATTGAGCCGGTCCATGATGGCTTTGACGCGTTCGCCGGCAAAGATGCGCATCAAGGCGTCATCCAGACTCAGGTAAAAACGCGAGGAGCCGGGGTCTCCCTGGCGTCCCGAACGACCGCGCAGCTGGTTGTCGATGCGGCGCGACTCATGGCGCTCGGTGGCGATGATGCGCAAGCCG
>JAEMRG010000184.1 GCA_016463455.1 Rhodoferax sp. | reverse complement strand
AAGCCCAGACCTCCATCTCGCCGAAACGCTGGCCGCCGAACTGCGCCTTGCCGCCTAAAGGCTGCTGCGTGACCAGGCTGTAAGGCCCGGTGGAACGGGCATGCATCTTGTCATCCACCAAATGGTGCAGTTTGAGCACATGCATATATCCGACCGTGACGGGGCGCTCGAAAGGCTCACCGGTACGACCGTCGCAGAGGTAAGCCTGGGTACGCGTATCGGTCAAGCCCTTGGCCTTGGCCACTTCTTCAGGGTAGGCCAGTTTGAGCATGCCGCGGATCTCCTCTTCCGAAGCACCGTCAAACACGGGCGTAGCGAAAGTCGCGCCGGTCTGCAAATTGGTAGCCATTTCCAGCACCTGGTCATCGCTCAAGTCGCTTAGCGCTTCTTTGCGGCCGGAGCCGTTGTACAGGGCATCCATGAACTGGCGCATTTCGGCCATCTTGGACTGTTCTTGCAACATGTTGCCAATGCGTTGGCCCAGGCCCTTGGCGGCCCAGCCCAAATGCACTTCCAGCACCTGACCGACGTTCATCCTTGACGGAACGCCCAGTGGATTGAGCACGATGTCGCAGGGTGTACCGTCGGCCATATAGGGCATGTCTTCAACCGGAACGATCTTGGACACCACACCTTTATTACCGTGACGGCCGGCCATCTTGTCGCCAGGCTGCAAGCGACGCTTGACGGCGATATAGACCTTGACCATTTTCAAAACGCCCGCGGGCAGCTCGTCACCCTGAGTTAGTTTTTTGCGCTTTTCTTCAAAAGACAAGTCAAAGCTGTGGCGAGTTTGCTCCAGCGATGCCTTGATGCTTTCGAGTTGCGAAGCTACTGCGTCATCGGCCGGACGGATATCGAACCAGTGGAATTTCTCTACCGAGTCCAGATAGGCTTTGTCGATCTTGCTGCCTTTTGCCAGTTTTTGCGGGCCACCGTTTGCGCTCTTGCCGCTTAGCAGCTTGGCGATACGGTCAAAGGCATCGGCTTCCACGATACGCAGTTGGTCGTTCAAATCCAGGCGAAAGCGCTTGAGCTCATCGTCAATGATTTGTTGCGCACGCTTGTCACGCACAATGCCTTCGCGGGTGAACACCTGCACATCAATGACCGTGCCTTGTGAGCCTTGGTCCACGCGCAAAGAGGTGTCTTTGACATCGCTGGCTTTTTCGCCGAAGATGGCGCGCAGCAATTTTTCCTCTGGGGTCAGCGTGGTTTCACCTTTGGGTGTGACCTTGCCGGCCAGAGTGTCACCCGGCATGACTTCCGCACCGACATAAATAATGCCCGACTCGTCCAAACGGTTCAGTTGCTGTTCGCTCAAATTAGGAATATCGCGGGTAATTTCCTCGGCACCGAGTTTGGTGTCGCGGGCCATAACCACCAGCTCTTCGATGTGAATCGAGGTGTAGCGGTCTTCGGACACCACCCGTTCGCTGATCAGGATGGAATCCTCAAAGTTGTAGCCATTCCACGGCATGAAGGCGACCAGCATGTTCTGACCCAAGGCCAACTCGCCCAAGTCGGTAGATGCGCCGTCGGCAATCACATCGCCCTTGTCCAGTTTGTCGCCTTTTTTGACGATGGGGCGTTGATGGATATTGGTGTTTTGGTTGGAACGCTGGTACTTGATCAGGTTATAGATGTCCACACCCACTTCACCCGCCTGGGCTTCAGCGTCGTTCACGCGCACCACCACGCGGGTAGCGTCCACATAGTCCACCACACCGCCACGGTTAGCAGTCACCACGGTTCCCGAGTCCACTGCGGCAACGCGTTCGATACCGGTTCCTACAAAGGCTTTTTCTGGGCGCAGCACCGGCACCGCCTGGCGCTGCATATTGGCGCCCATCAGCGCGCGGTTGGCGTCGTCATGCTCCAAGAAGGGCACCAAAGATGCCGCCACCGAAACAATTTGCGCCGGCGACACATCCATGTACTGCACGCGCTCTGGGCCCACCAGTACCGATTCGCCTTTTTCGCGCGCCGACACCAATTCGCCGGTCAGCACGCCGTCTTTGTCCAAAACCGCATTGGCCTGGGCAATCACGAATTTGCCTTCTTCGATAGCTGAGAGGTAATCGATCTCATGGGTGACCTTGCTATTGGCCACGCGGCGGTAAGGCGTTTCGATAAAGCCGTATTCGTTCAAACGGGCATACAAAGCCAGCGAGTTGATCAGGCCGATGTTCGGGCCTTCAGGGGTCTCGATCGGGCAGACGCGTCCGTAATGGGTTACGTGCACGTCACGCACTTCAAAGCCGGCACGCTCACGCGTCAGGCCGCCTGGGCCGAGGGCAGACACTCGGCGTTTGTGCGTGATTTCCGACAAGGGGTTAGTCTGGTCCATGAACTGCGATAACTGCGAGGCGCCAAAGAACTCTTTGAGCGAGGCGGAAATCGGTTTGCTGTTGATCAGGTCGTGCGGCATGAGCGGCTCTTGCTCGGCTTGGCCCAGACGCTCTTTAACGGCTTTTTCGATCCGTGCCAAACCGGTGCGGTACTGGTTTTCAGCCAGCTCACCCACGCAGCGTACGCGGCGGTTACCCAAGTGGTCAATATCGTCCACATCACCACGTCCGTTGCGCAAGTCCACCAGAATTTTGACCACGGACAAAATGTCTTCATTGGTCAAAACCATGGGGCCGGTCGATTCGGCGCGGCCCATCTTGGCGTTGAACTTCATACGGCCCACGCGCGACAGGTCGTAGGTATCCGGGTTGTAAAACAAGCGCTGGAACAAGGCTTGTACTGCGTCTTCGGTGGGCGGCTCGCCGGGGCGCATCATGCGGTAGATCGCCACGCGCGCAGCAAAGTCGTCCGTCGTCTCGTCAGTACGCAGGGTTTGCGAGATGTATGCACCTTGGTCCAACTCATTGGTGTAGATGCAGGCCAAATCGGTAATGCCGGAGGTACGCAGCTTTTTGAGTAGCGCATCGGTCAACTCTTCGTTGGCTTTGGCCAGGATTTCACCGGTCTCGGCTTCAACGATATTACGCGCCACCACGCGGCCCACCAGAAAGTCTTCGGGCACGCTAATGTGGGTGGTGCCGGACTGTTCCAGCTCGCGGGTGTGGCGCGCAGTCACGCGCTTGTCTTTGGCCACCACCACGACGCCGGACTTGTCGGTCAGGTCAAAGCGGGCAACTTCGCCACGCAGGCGCTCGGGTACAAATTCCATTTGCGCGCCGCTGTCCATCAGGCGGAAATTGTCATTGACAAAGAAGTTCGCCAGGATGGATTCATTGTTCAGGCCGATCGCCTTGAGCAAAATCGTAACCGGCATTTTGCGGCGACGGTCCACACGGAAATAGAGCAGATCTTTGGGATCGAACTCAAAGTCCAACCAGGAGCCGCGGTAAGGGATGATGCGCGCTGAAAACAGCAGCTTGCCCGAACTATGGGTTTTGCCCTTGTCATGCTCGAAAAACACGCCGGGTGAACGGTGCAATTGCGAGACGATCACGCGCTCGGTGCCATTGATGATGAAAGAGCCTTTACTGGTCATCAAAGGCACTTCGCCCATGTAGACCTCTTGCTCCTTGACCTCTTTGACCACTTTGTTCTGGCTGGTGGAGGCTTCGCGGTCATAAATAATCAGCTGTACCTTGGCACGCACCGCCGAGGCATAGGTCAGACCACGTGTCTGGCACTCGCGCACATCAAAGCCAGGCTTGGCCAAGTTGTACTCCAGGTACTTCATCTCGACAAAACCATTGTGCGAGACGATGGGGAAAGCAGCCTCAAACGCCGCTTGCAAGCCCTCTTGGGTTCGCTTCTTAGGGTTGATGTCGGCCTGCAAAAACGCGGTGTACGCGTCTTTTTGCATTTGCAGCAGGTAAGGGATTTCGAGCACGCTGTCGCGGTTACCGAAATTTTTGCGTATGCGTTTACGTTCTGTATATGTGTAAGCCATGAGATCTCCGGGCAAAGTCTGAGGAATCCTGGGTTTCCTAGGCGACTGTGTTTCATTCTTGGTGATTGGCCGCTACCAATCATTGGCGGACGGTCGCGCATTGCACGCGACCCGAACCAAGGCATCTTCTGCAGTCGGGGTCAGAAGACACTTGACAAGCCTGTCATCCTACGGGCTTGTCAGCTGTACTCTGAGGCGCAAGCGCTGCCGGTACCAGCAGCGCTTGCGATGTACTTTCCCATCCTGCCGACTTGTGGGCAGCAAGATGGGATCGCGCGCTTACTTGAGCTCGACCTTTGCGCCGGCGTCTTCGAGCTTCTTCTTGGCAGCTTCGGCGTCGGCCTTGGCAATGCCTTCTTTGACGGCTTTGGGCGCGCCATCAACCATGTCTTTGGCTTCTTTGAGGCCCAGACCGGTGATTTCGCGCACGGCCTTGATGACCGACA
>JAEMRG010000183.1 GCA_016463455.1 Rhodoferax sp. | reverse complement strand
TATGTGCGCGACTGGTCGCAACAAAACCGCACCTGGTTTGCTGCGGTACAGGTGGAAAAACGCATGATGTTCATCATCCTCACCCTCATCGTGGCGGTTGCCGCGTTTAACCTGGTCAGCATGCTGGTGATGACGGTGACCGACAAGCGCGCTGACATTGCCATCTTGCGCACCTTGGGGGCCAGCCCGGCCAGCATCATGGGTATCTTTGTGGTGCAAGGCGCGATGGTGGGCATCATCGGCACCCTGAGCGGTTTGTTGCTCGGTTTGGGTGTCGCCCTGCATATCGACGTGATCGTCCCGGCTATCGAACATGCGCTGGGCGCCAGCTTTTTGCCCAAAGATATTTATCTCATCAGCCGTATGCCTAGCGAACCCCAGGCCGGAGACATTGTGCCCGTTGCCATCATCAGCTTGCTTTTGTCTTTTGTCGCCACAATTTACCCCAGCTGGCGCGCTTCGCAAGTGAACCCTGCAGAGGCGCTGCGCTATGAGTGAGGCTGTGCCATTGTCCGGCGAGGTGCTGCTTAGTTGCAGCGGCTTGGGCAAGCGTTTCTACGAAGGGCGCTTGGATGTGACGGTGTTGCGCGGTGTCGATTTGCAAGTACGCCGGGGCGAGACCGTAGCGATTGTGGGTGCTTCCGGCTCGGGTAAGAGCACGCTTTTGCATTTGCTGGGTGGGCTGGATGCGCCCAGCAGCGGCAGCGTTAGCTTATGCGGCCAGGCTTTGGCTTCGCTGAACGCAGCGGCCCAAGGGCGCTTGCGTAATCGGCACTTAGGCTTTGTCTATCAGTTTCACCATTTGTTGCCTGAGTTCAGCGCGCTGGACAACGTGGCCATGCCATTGACCTTGCGCCGCAGCAAGCCGGCGGATGCGCACACAGCCGCTTTGGCGATGCTCGATAAAGTCGGCCTGGCGCATCGTGCCGCGCATCGCCCGGCCGAATTGTCCGGTGGCGAGCGCCAGCGGGTGGCCATCGCCCGCGCTTTGGTCACCCAGCCCGACTGCGTGCTGGCCGACGAGCCCACCGGCAACCTGGACCGCAGCACCGCCGATGGCGTGTTTGACTTGATGCTGCAACTGGCGCGCGAGCAGGGCACAGCCTTTGTACTGGTCAGCCACGACCATACGCTGGCCGTCAAATGCAGTCGGCGTTTGCGCTTGGAAGGCGGCGTGTTGCTTGAGCAATCCCAGCCCTAGCGCCAGGAAATTGGGCATGTGGATAGACAGCCACGCCCATCTGGATGCGCCTGAGTTTGCTGCAGACCGCGCGCAAGTGCAGGTCCAAACGCGGGCAGCGGCCGTTGCGCATTGTTTTATCCCAGCGGTTGAGCGCGCCAATTGGGATACGGTGCGTGCCCTAGCCCATGCCCAGGGCGACAGCTATGGCCTGGGCATCCATCCGCTGTATGTGCCGCAGGCGGAGGTGGCAGATTTGCAGGCGCTGGATGCGGCCCTCACAACCCATAGCGCAGACCCGCGCCTCGTGGCAGTCGGCGAAATTGGCTTAGATTTTTTTGTGCCCGCACTTTGCAGCCCTGCGATGCGCAAGAAGCAGGAGTTTTTTTACCACGCGCAACTGGAATTGGCCCGCAAGCATGATTTGCCCGTGGTGCTGCATGTGCGCCGCAGCGCGGATCGGCTGCTGAAATATTTGCGGACTGTTGGCACAGGCGGCTACCGCTGGCGCGGCATTGCCCATGCTTTTAATGGCAGCGATGCCCAGGCGCAGCATTTTGTGGAGCTGGGTTTCAAACTCGGCTTTGGCGGCGCGGTGACCTTTGAGCGCGCCTTGCAATTGCGCAGATTGGCACAAAGCCTTCCGCTGGAAAACCTGGTGCTGGAAACAGATGCGCCCGATATACCGCCGCACTGGTTGTACCGCACTGCGACAGAGCGCGCTAAAGGCTTGACCCAGGGCCGCAACGCGCCCGAACAGCTGCCGCAAATTGGGCAATTACTCGCCGGTTTGCGCAAACTGGATGTGGAAGATTTGCGCAGCGCTGTGTGGCGCAATTCGCTGGACGCGCTGCCCAAAATCGCCGCACTGGTATAACCATCGCTTGTTTGCCCCACGGATGTCCGCTTGAAAGCTTCTAACTACGACGAGTTGCCCGAAGTAAATTTTTCGGAAGAAGGGGCTATACGGCACCTGCATCTGGGCAGCATCTGGATTCAGGGCTCCATGCTGATGGACGAGCCCACCGCGCTGGTGCATGAATACATCCAGCGCATGATGGCGTGGCTGATGCTCATCGACCCGTCCACCGCCCCTAAGCGCCAGGCTTTGCAGTTAGGCCTGGGCGCCGGCTCGCTGACCAAGTTTTGTGCGCTGGAAATGGGCATGCGCAGCACCGCCATCGAACTCAACCCCCAGGTCCTGCATGCCTGCCGGGGCTGGTTTCATTTGCCTATGGATAACCCGCGTATGAAAGTCGTTCTGGCGGATGCGGCCCAAGAAATCCGACAAAAGCGCTGGCAGGGCGTGGTCGATGCCTTGCACGTCGATTTGTACGACCATGAGGCCGCAGCGCCAGTCCTCGACAGCCCGGACTTTTACGCCGACTGTCGCCGCACCCTCACGGACGACGGTTGCATGACGGTGAATTTGTTTGGCCGCAGTTCTAGTTTTGACCGCAGCGTCGAGCGCATTGCCAGTGCATTCGGGCGCGATGCGATTTGGGCCTTCAAGGCCACGCGCCAGGGCAATACCGTGGTCCTGGCCCAGCGCACTGCCACCCGGCCGCCGCGTGCGATATGGGCGGCGCGCGGCGAATACATTCAAGAGCAATGGGGATTGCCTGCGCGTCAGTGGGTGCGGGTGTTAAAGCCTGTGGTTTAACTTTTTAACTGGAGTAAGTATGAAACTAGTACGCTACGGCGCCGCCGGTCGTGAGAAGCCGGGCCTTATTGATGTCGAGGGAAAGTTGCGCGATTTGTCCGGGCATATCAAGGACGTCACACCTGACCATTTGAACGACAAAGCGCTGGCCAAGCTGGCCCGTATCAAGACGGATGTATTGCCTCTGGTGCGCGGCAAGCCCCGCATGGGCTGCCCGATCAGCCAGGTGGGCAAATTCATTGCCATCGGCCTGAACTATGCCGACCACGCCGCCGAGTCCAACATGCCGATCCCTCAAGAGCCGGTGGTGTTTATGAAGGCCAATAGCTGCGTTCAAGGCCCCAACGACGATGTGATGCTGCCTAAAAATTCGGTCAAGACCGATTGGGAAGTGGAACTGGGCGTGGTGATCGGCACGCTGGCGAGCCATGTGTCCCAAGCCCGTGCTCTGGACTACGTGGCTGGCTATTGCACCATCAATGACCTGTCCGAGCGCGAGTTTCAAATCGAGCGCGGCGGCACCTGGGACAAGGGCAAGGGTTGCGACACTTTCGGCCCCATTGGCCCCTGGCTGGTCACCCGTGACGAAGTGCCCAAGCCCCAGCGCCTGGGCATGTGGCTGGATGTGAACGGCGTGCGCATGCAAACCGGCAATACCAAAACCATGATCTTCACGGTGGCCAAGCTGGTGAGCTATGTGAGTCAGTTTATGACCTTGATTCCCGGCGACGTCATCACCACCGGCACGCCGCCCGGCGTGGCCATGGGTATGAAGAAAAATGGCAAACCCGCGCCTTCCTACCTGAGGGCCGGCGACACCATCGCCTTGGGTATCGACGGGCTGGGTGAGCAGCACCAGAAGGTGGTGGCCTTTAAAAAGCGTTGATGCGCGTAGTGGTGCGCCGGCGGCAAGGCTGCTGTTCGGAGCAAGGCGCCTGGGCGGCTTGTTATCAAGCTTAAAACCCTGGCTTAGTTGCCGCATTTTTAAGCATTTACGGATTAGGGCAGAATCGCGCCACTTCAATTGACGTTCAGGAGACAAAGAATGCAAATAAAAAGTCAAAAAGACTTCTTTGCGGGCCTCATGTTTTTGCTGGTAGGACTGGCATTTGCTTGGGGTGCAGGTAGCTATTCCGTCGGCACCGGTGCCCGCATGGGGCCGGGCTATTTCCCTATGGTGCTTGGCGTGCTCTTAGCCGTTTTGGGATTGATTGTCACCATCACTTCTCTGGTCGTGGAGACGCCCGACGGCGCTCCGGTGGGCCGTATTGCTTGGAAGCCGCTGGTGTTCATCATTGGGGGTAATCTGGTGTTTGGCGCCTCGATTGGCGGTTTGCCCAGTATCGGCCTGCCCCCTATGGGTTTGATTTTTGGAATTTTTGCTCTGGCTTTTGTGGCAAGCAACGCAGGCGATGAATTTAAATTCAAAGAAGTGCTGATTCTTGCGATCCTGCTTTCCTTGTTCAGCTACGGCGCATTCATCATGCTGCTGAAGTTGCAGTTCCCGGTCTGGCCAACCTTTTTGACC
>JAEMRG010000182.1 GCA_016463455.1 Rhodoferax sp. | reverse complement strand
TTGCTGATGATGACGGCTACGCCGATACCGCGCACCCTGGCCATGAGCTATTACGCCGACCTGGACGTATCGACGCTGGACGAATTGCCGCCGGGACGCACGCCCATCGTGACCAAAGTGCTGGCGGAAAACCGGCGCGCCGAGGTGATAGAGCGCATACGCGCGCAAGTGGCCCAAGGGCGACAGGTGTATTGGGTTTGCCCGCTGATTGAAGAGAGCGAAATGCTCGACCTCAGCAATGCCACCGCCACCCACGCTGAACTCGCCGAGGCCTTGCAAGCGCCCGGTGGCGAACACAGCGTCGGCCTCTTGCACTCGCGTCTGCTGCCGGACGAGAAAAAAGCCGTGATGGCGCAGTTTGTGGCGGGCCAGATCGCAGTACTGGTCAGCACCACCGTGATCGAAGTGGGCGTCGATGTGCCCAATGCCTCGCTGATGGTGATTGAAAACGCGCAACGCTTTGGCCTGTCGCAGCTGCACCAATTGCGCGGCCGCGTGGGCCGGGGCGCGGCCGCTTCGGCTTGCTTACTGCTGTATTCCACCGGCGATGCGCCGCGCCTGGGCGAGGCCGCGCGCGAGCGCCTCAAGGCCATGGTGGAAACCAACGATGGTTTTGAAATCGCCCGCCGTGACCTGGAGATTCGCGGGCCAGGTGAATTTTTAGGCGCGCGCCAGTCGGGCGACCAGATGCTGCGCTTTGCCGACCTGGCGCAAGACACGGCGCTGCTCGCATGGGCACGCAAAGAAGCCCCCCTGCTGCTGGAGCGCCACCCGGCGCTGGCCGTCAAGCATGTGCAGCGCTGGCTGGGTAGCAAGGCCGAATTCCTAAAGGCCTGAGGGACGCCGTGGCCCTGCGCAGATAATGCGCGCATGACGCTGACCGAACTCAAATACATCGTGGCCGTAGCGCGCGAACGCCACTTCGGCAAGGCCGCCGATGCTTGTTTTGTGTCCCAGCCCACACTATCCTTGGCAGTCAAGAAGTTGGAACAAGAGCTGGACGTCAAACTGTTTGAGCGCAGCGCCAACGAGGTCAACGTCACACCGCTGGGCGAAGAAATCGTGCGCCAGGCGCAAAGCGTGCTGGAGCAGGCGGCGCATATCAAAGACATCGCCAAACGCGGCAAAGACCCACTGGCCGGTGCGCTCAAGCTGGGCGTGATTTACACCATTGCCCCCTATTTGCTGCCTGACCTGGTGCGCCAGGTCATCACCCGCACGCCGCAAATGCCGCTGATGCTGCAAGAGAACTTCACCGTCAAACTGCTGGAAATGCTGCGCACCGGCGAAATCGATTGCGCCATATTGGCCGAACCCTTTCCCGATGCCGGGTTGGCCATTGCGCCCTTGTACGACGAGCCTTTTTTTGCCGCCGTGCCCAGCAGTCACCCGCTGGCCAAACAAGACCATGTGACAGCGCAGCAGTTAAAAAACGAAACCATGCTGCTGCTAGGCAACGGCCACTGCTTTCGCGACCATGTGCTGGAAGTCTGCCCTGAATTCGCGCGCTTTTCCAGCGACACCGAAGGCATACGTAAAAGCTTCGAAGGCTCCTCGCTGGAGACCATCCAACACATGGTGGCCGCCGGTATGGGCATCACCTTAGTGCCGCGCCTAAGCGTACCCGCGCAGGCCTTGCTAGCGCCCAAGCGGCGCGACGCCAAATTGTTTGTCAAATACCTGCCGGTGCAGGATGGCAAAGGCATCGCCCCGCCCACCCGCCGCGTGGTGCTGGCCTGGCGGCGCAGCTTTACCCGCTACGAAGCCATCGCCTCCCTGCGCAACGCCGTCTATGCCTGCGAACTGCCGGGTGTGACGCGGCTGTCTTAAATAGCCGGACCGTCACGCCTGCTGCATCTATGGACAATTCTGAGCGCATGCCCACAAGCCCCGCATGGCGTGAACGCCTGGCTGTGTACCTGGACCTCATCCGCTGGAACCGCCCCGCCGGTTGGTTGCTCCTGCTGTGGCCCACGCTCAGCGCTTTGTGGCTGGCGGCAGGGGGGTTTCCGGGCTGGCATTTGCTGCTGGTATTCACCCTGGGTACGGTGCTGATGCGCAGCGCAGGCTGCTGTATCAATGACGTGGCCGACCGCGACTTTGACCGCCATGTGCGCCGTACCGCGCAAAGGCCGGTAACCAGTGGCAGGCTGCAGGCGCGCGAAGCGCTGGCAGTGGGTGCGGTGTTGGCCTTGTTGGCCTTTGGCCTGGTGCTGACCACCAATACCGCCACCGTCTACTTATCTTTTGCGGCCTTGGCGGTGGCAATTGCCTACCCGTATGCCAAGCGCATCGTGTCCATGCCGCAAGCGGTGCTGGGGGTGGCTTTCAGCTTTGGCATCCCCATGGCCTATAGCGCGGTGCAAGGCGCGGTGCCTTGGACGGCGGCGCTTTTGCTCTTGGGCAATTTGTTTTGGGTGCTGGCCTATGACACGCAATACGCCATGGTGGACCGGGACGATGACCTCCACATCGGCATACGCACCTCGGCCATCACTTTGGGGCGCTGGGACGTCGCGTCGGTAATGGTTTTTTATGCCGCTTACCTGGGTATCTGGGGCGTTTTGCTGGCGCAGACGCTGCACTATCCTGCTTGGATGGCCGCGCTGGCGGTGGCCTCGGCACAAGCGCTGTGGCATTACCGGCTGATTCGCTTGCGCGAGCGTGACCACTGTTTTACCGCTTTTAGGCACAACCATTGGCTGGGCTTTACCGTGTTTGTAGGCATTGCGCTGAGCCTGCCTTGGTAGCGCGCAACATTATTTAAGCGCCCACTACCCTCCAACTACGCGGCGCCCAGAAACGCCGCCCTGGAAAGAGCGCTTACTAAAGCACTTACACGCCAAAGATACGTGCCATGCGCACGCCAAAACCTTGTATCCACGGCGCCACATAGCGCAGGCGCGGACGCTTGGCTTCGCAAGCCTTCACGATAGCGGCGACCACCGAATCCGTGCTTTTGGCTTCTAAAAAGCTGAAGGTGCGCTTTTCTTCGGCCTGCATTTTTTCTTTCTGGGCATAGAAGTAGGAATCTGGGCCCATCCAGGCGTATTTGCTGGCGGCCATGCTTTGGTTAAAGCCGGTGTGGATGGCGCCGGGCTCGACCACGCAGACCGCAATACCTTTACCCAGTTGGTCCATTTCGGCGCGCAAGCCCGCTGCCGCTGCGGATAGCGCGAACTTGGTCATGGAGTAGGGCATCAAAAATGGAAAAGGCACGCGCCCGGCTATCGAGCTGATAAACACCACGGTGCCCCGCTGGCGTGCGATCATGCCGCGCAGCGCCACCTGCGTAAGCGCCAGGGTGGAAAACAGATTCACCTCAAAAATGCGGCGCACCCGCTCCATGTCCACCTCGGCCAGCGAACCCGATTCGCCCAAGGCGGCGTTGTTCACCAAGACGTCAATCTCGCGCTCGGCGATCAACGCGCGGTCTTGTGCGTCGGTGATGTCCAGCTTGAACACTTCCATGGCCACGGCGCGCGCAGCGCATTCCTGGCGCAAGGCCTGGGCTTGGTCTTCATTGATCGTGGTGGCCAGCACCTGGTGGCCGCGTGCGGCCAGGGCAAACGCAGCGTCATGGCCAATGCCCGTGCCGGCGCCGGTGATAAGAATGGTCTTGCCCATGGTTTGGACTTCCTAAAAATAAGAGCAGCGAGGCATTTGCATGCGCCGCTGCTTGTGAGGGGCACCCGGCGACAGGTGCCGCAAGGTAAAAATCGTGTAGCCGGCCGGGAAAAAACCTTTGATCCGCTTAAGCCCTATTACCAGCGCTTAAGCGGATCCTGTGCGCTTACAGGGGGATTTATTTGGCCTTCAGACACTCGCTCATAAATTTTTTGCGCTCGTCGCCTTTCAGCTCTTTGGTCTTGGCGTCGGCGTTACAGGTCTTCATTTTGTTTTGCTGCGTCGTGCCAGCTTCGGATGCGGCAGCTGCCGGCGCCTTGGCGCTTAAGCACTCACTCATGAATTTTTTACGCTCGTCGCCTTTGAGCTCTTTGGTTTTGGCTTCGGCATTGCAGCTGCCCATTTTGTTTTGCTGGTCACTGGCGGCAACTGCGCTGCCTCCGGCGACCGCCAAGAAAAAGGATAGCGCCATAAATTTATTTTTCATACAAACCTCCTTGAGTTAAATCAACAAACCGCTTGCGCGGCGACAGCAATCCTAGCTGTCGACTCCAGCATACAACGGCTGCGTAACAAAGCACAGAGGCGCTGACAGCGAGGTCCCTTATTCTTGACGGTGTACAAGCAAAAGCCGTATCCGGCGCCCTGCACTGGCGAAGCGGCAAGGACCTCCCCCTAAAATCGCCGCCATGCCCTCCGTCAAATCCGAACTTCTGGCAGCGCTGGCCGCTTCGCTGGAAACCCTGCTCCCCGGCGCAGGCAGCCAAGCAGCCCTTGAATC
>JAEMRG010000010.1 GCA_016463455.1 Rhodoferax sp. | reverse complement strand
GGAAAAACGGTTTGTCCTGCGGCGAGCGCGCCAAGTCATACAGGCATTGCGCGCCTTTGTATTCCACTTCGTCGTCGTAGTCGATTTGCATGCTGCGCACGCAGGGGCCTGCCTCCAGCACCGGGCGCATGCTCACGCCGGTAGGGCGGTAGGCGGGGCCTTTGCGCCAGTCGGGTGTCCAGGCAAAGTCGGCGGGGTAAATGTCGGTGGTCAGGCGCTCGTCAAAACCGTGCAACTGGTCTGCGCCAATGAAATGCATCTTGCCGCACAAGATAGTGCGGTAACCCGCATGCTGCAGGTAATGCGCCATGGTCGGCGTGGCCGAGGGAAATTCGGCCGCGTTGTCATAAGCGCCCACGGCATGGGGCAAGCGCCCGGTGAGCATGGACACGCGTGAGGGTGCGCAGATCGGGAAATTGCAGTAAGCGCTGTCAAACACCACACCTTGGGCAGCCAGGCGGCTTAAATGGGGTGTCTGCACCAGCGGGTGCCCGTGAAAGGGCAGGGTGGGTACGGCCAGCTGGTCTGCCATGACCAGCAATATATTGGGCTGAACGTGCTTCATCGTCGCGAAGGGGCAAGACGGCTTACTCGGGCTTGATGTCTGCGGCCTTGACCACTTTGACCCATTGCCCCAGCTCTTGCTTAAAAAATGCATCGAAGGCTTCGGGTTTTCCAGGCTTAGCGCTGTGCATGCCGGCATTGGTCATGGCCAGACCAAAGTCCTCCTGCATCAGCACTTTGTTGATTTCGCCAACCAATTTGTCCACCACCGCTACCGGTGTTCCTTTGGGTGCCAGCAGACCCAACCATTGTTCCACTTCAAAATCTTTCATGCCGGCCTCGGCCATGGTGGGCACCTGGGGCAGGCCAGGCATACGCTGCGCGCTGGTGACCGCCAGTGCCCGCAGCTTGCCCGCTTTGACTTGTGGCAAAGCTACCGCAGCATTGGCAAATTGGTAGTCGATGCGACCGGCCATCTGGTCGATGATGGCCGCAGGCGCACCCGTGTAGGGGATGTGAACCACAAATAAATTGAGCCTGGACTTCAACAATTCACCGGTCAAGTGCGCGGGCGAACCCAGGCCCGCGGACGCATAGCTCAGCATGGCCGGGTTAGCGCGCGCTACCTTGATCAAATCTTGCAAGGAGTTGATCTTGCTGGCTGGGTGCACCACCAACACTTGCGGGCCGGAGGCCACCAGCGCAACGCGTTCCAAATCCTTCACCGCATCAAAGTTCATGGGCGCACGCATGGCGGTGGCAATGGTCAAGGCACTGGTGGTAAACAGCAGGGTGTAGCCGTCTGCACTGGCTTTAGCCACTTGGTCGGCGCCGATATTGCCGCCTGCACCCAGCTTGTTTTCGACCACAAAGGGTTGTCCTAGGCTGTTTTGTAAGCGGGTGCCGAGTTGGCGCGCCGCCCCATCAACCAGGCCACCGGCTGGCCAGGGCACGATTAGACGCACCGGTTTATTGGGGTAGCTTTGGGCTTGTGCCCAGGGCTGGCATAGCAAAAGCATGCTGCTGGCGAGCAGCAAGGTGTTCAGTGCGCGACGTGGGGTAGAGACAGTTGTATGCATGGTAGTGGCCTTAGGGTGGAAGTACAAAGTGCTTTACAGCGTGAGCTGCATTTCGAATTGGATGAAGTCGCCGCGGTAGGTAATTTGTCCGAGGTACAAGACGGTGCCGTCCGGCGCCAGGCAAATACGCCGTACTTCGGCCACCGGCGAGCCCACTGCTACCGCCAGCAGGCGGGCGATTTCCACATCGGCTGTGGAAATACGCAAGGTCTGGCGGGCTGAGGCGATCGTCACATTTGGCAAATCCACCATGACCGGAATCACAGTCTCTTGGCGAAAGCGCTTGGGGGCTTGGCGAAATACGCGTTGGTCAATATAGAGCGAGGCGGCGCAATAGGCTTGACCATCGCGCGAGTGCACGCGGCGCATATGGTGGTAGGCCGGCGCGGCGCTACCGTCCATGGCATTGAGCGGCGGTTGCACGCCAGACTCTTCCAATAGGGTCAATTGGGGCTTGTCGTTGCGGTAGGCGTTGGCCAAGCCCTGCAAAGAGGTCTCCAGTGTCAGCGAGCGCTCGGTGCGTACCTGGTCGGTTACAAAAGTGCCGCGCCCGCGCTGCGGCAGCAATAGGCCTTCGCGGGTAAGAATGTCTATGGCCTGGCGCACCGTGACGCGGGCGACCTGAAATTCAGCTACCAAGGCTTCTAGCGACGGCACTTTGGCGCCCGGGCCCCATAGGCCGCGCATCACACGCTGGCGCAACAAGTCCGCTAGCTGGGAATACAGCGGTACCGGGCTGTCGGGGAAGATGGGGTGGGCCGAGGACTGCATTAGATATCTGATAGTTCTATCTATAGTAACATAAGCCAGACTTCACGCATAGACGCTTTCAGGCCGACATCAGTTTGAAGTGCAAACTGCTCTGAAAGGCTAACCGATGAAAACCATTTTTGTATTGTTTGACTCACTGGTGCGCAACGCGCTGGAGTGCTATGGCGGTAGCGCCGTGGCCACACCCCAATTCCAACGCTTTGCCCAGCGCGCGGTGACGTTTGACAACCACTATGCAGGCAGTCTGCCCTGCATGCCGGCACGACGCGATCTGCATACCGGGCGCCTGAATTTTTTGCACCGCAGCTGGGGTGCGCTCGAGCCCTTTGACCAGTCGTTTTCCGAACTGCTGCGCGCCCAGGGCACTTATACCCACCTGATCTCGGACCATTACCACTACTGGGAAGACGGCGGAGCCACCTACCACAACCGCTATTCGTCCTGGGAGTTCATACGCGGCCAGGAGTGGGACAAATGGAAGGCCATGGTGCAGCCGCCCCTAGAGCGCTTTAAGCAGATGTACCACCCGATGCAGCAGCCCGAGGGCCCCAACGATGGGCGCCTGCAAACCATGGTGAACCGCGAGTACATGCAAGACGAGGCCGACTATTGCTGCCCCCGCAGCTTTAAGGCCGGCTTTGATTTTCTGGACACCAACCGCGATGCGGACAACTGGGTGCTGCACCTGGAATGCTTCGATCCGCACGAGCCTTTTTCCGCACCCGCCCGTTTTCGTGAGCGTTATCCCACCGGCTACACCGGACCGATCCTGGACTGGCCGCGCTACAAACGCCATGAGGAAACTGCGCTGGAAGTGCAGGAGATGCGCGCCAACTATGCCGCCTTGCTGAGCATGTGCGACGAATATTTTGGCCGCCTGCTCGATTACATGGACCGCCACGCTATGTGGGAGGACACCACCCTCATCTTGAGTACCGACCATGGCTTTTTGCTGGCCGAGCACGACTGGTGGGGCAAAAACCGCATGCCGTTTTTCAATGAAATCGCGCACATCCCGCTGCTGATTGCGCATCCCGCTTTCGCCGCGCAAGGCGGTCAGCGCCGACAGGCCCTCACGCAGACCACCGATTTGATGCCGACTTTGCTGGATCTGCACGGGGTCAAGCCACCGGCCACGGTGGAAGGCCACTCGCTATTGCCTGTGCTAGAGCAGGACATGCCGCTGCGCGAAGCGGCGATTTACGGCATGTTTGGCGCGGCCACCAATATCACCGACGGGCGCTACACCTATTTGCGTTATCCGCAGGACATGACGCGCCAGGATTTGTATGAATACACCTTGATGCCCATGCACCTGAAGTCCATGTTTGCCGTCTCCGACCTGGCCCAGGCCGAGTTGGCACGCGGCTTTAATTTCACCCAAGGCGTGCCCTTGCTCAAAGTACCGGCGCGGCGCAATGCCAAAGGCCAGCCGGTGGGGCACACAGGGCAGGGAAGTGGCTATGAAGACACCACCACCGTGTTGTTTGACCTGGCAACGGATCCAGCGCAATTGCATCCCATCCGGGATGCCGCAGTGGAGCAGCGTTTACTGGCGCAGATCGGCGCGATCATGGAAAAAAATGACGCGCCGCCTGAAGCCTTTTTGCGTCTGGATTTACCGGTGCCAACTAAGCAATAAATTTGTGATCGCCAAGGCGTGGGGTGCTTAGAAGGGGCGGTTTGCTTTCTTGGAGTGCCTTGGCGGTCTTTTAGGGCTGCCATTTTCAA
The DNA here is from genome assembly GCA_016463455.1 of Rhodoferax sp. GTDB lineage: Bacteria > Pseudomonadota > Gammaproteobacteria > Burkholderiales > Burkholderiaceae_C > Allorhodoferax. Next base: position 13,378 of record JAEMRG010000010.1, on the reverse strand, counting down.
GGCCTGAAGGCCTCGGGGTTACCATGCCGCGCGGAGTCTGCAGCGTGCGGGCTGGTACAGGAATGTGATATGCCATTCAAAGCGGTAGTTTTCGATGCCTACGGCACTTTGTTCGATGTGTATTCGGTGCAGCATCTGGCCGAACAAATGTTCCCGGGCAAGGGCGCCGCCTTGGCGCTGGCATGGCGGGATAAGCAAATTGAGTACACGCGCCTGATCACCCAGTCCGACCCGGACCCGGCCAAGGGCAGTCGCTTTTACCAATCGTTTTGGGATTTGACGCGGCTGTCCTTGCAGTACTGCCTAGATCGGCTGCAATTGGACCGGACCCAAGGGCAGGACGAGGCCTTAATGGGCCAATACGCCAAACTCAGTCCTTTCCCGGAAAACTTGGAGGTCCTGCGCAGCATCAAGCGCCACGGCCTGACCACGGCCATCTTATCCAACGGCAGCCCGCAGATGCTGGACTCTGCGGTGCACAGTGCCGGCATGGCCGGTTTGTTGGACCATGTGATTTCCGTGGACGGCATACGCCTCTTTAAAACTGCGCCACAGGCCTATGCGCTGGTACAAGAATCGATAGCATTGCCACTGGAGCAAATTTTGTTTGTGTCCAGCAACGCCTGGGACGCTTTAGGCGCTAATTGGTTTGGCTTGCACACGCATTGGGTCAACCGGCAGGGCTTGCCCTTTGAAGCGCTGGAGCCCCGGCCCGATTTCAGCGGAGCGGACTTGCGCTCGGTATTGCAAACTTTGGAACTTGAGGAATAAAACCTATGCTCGTAAAACAAATTTGGACTGGTAACGACTACCGTAATTTCAACTACCTGGTGGCTTGCCCGGAGACCGGCGAAGCCTTGGCTATTGACCCCTTGGACAGCCAAAAGTGCTTGGCTGCGGCCAAGGAGGCGGGTTGGGAAATCACCCAAATTCTCAACACGCATGAGCACCACGACCACATCGATGGCAACCAGGCCATCGTGGATCAAACCGGGGCGGCGGTGCTGGCCCACCACAAAGCCAAAGACAGTATTCCCGGTATGACGCGCGGGCTGTCAGCCGGCGACATTATCAAAGTGGGTAAGACGGTAGAACTGGAGGCGTTGGATACGCCGGGCCACACCATGTGCCACATCTGCCTGCGCTCGCACACCGATCAGCCCGCTCTGTTTTCCGGCGACACCATGTTTAACGCGGGTGTGGGCAACTGCCATAACGGCGGCGACCCTGCCACCATGTACCAGACATTTGCCCAGCAACTGCATGGCCTGCCCGACAACACCTTGGTGTACCCGGGCCACGACTATATTGAAAACAATTTGCGCTTTACGCTGGACCGCGAACCGGGCAACGCAGCGGCGCAAGCCTTGTTAGACAAAGTGCAAGGACAAAACCCGCAGCAAGCCTATGTCAGCCAACTGGCCGAGGAACGCGAGGTCAACACGTTTTTCCGCCTAGGCAGCGCTGGCGTGATCGCCCGTTTGCGCGAGGCCTATGCTGAACTGCCGCCTAACCCGGATGCCATGACCGTGTTTTTGAAATTGCGTGAACTGCGCAACCGCTGGTAATGCAAACGCGCAGCGCTACGGTTTCACAAAGCGCAAGGTAAAGCGGTCGCTCTCACCGATGGCAGCGTATTTCTCGCGGTCTTTGTCTTTCAGGCGGTAGCTGGGCGGCAGCGTCCAGACGCCTTCGGGGTGGTCTTTGCTGTCTTTGGGGTTGGCATTTGCCTCGGAGCTGGCTTGTAGCTTAAAGCCCGCTTGTTCGATCAGCGCAATGGCCACGTCCTGGCGCACATAGCCCGAGGCGGTTTGCTGGGCTTGGGTTTGGTCGGTGCGGCCCCGGTGGTCCACAATGCCCAAAATGCCGCCGGGCTTCAAGGCCAAATAAAAAGCCTTGAGCGATTCTTGCAACTCGCCTTGCTCCATCCAATTGTGCAGATTGCGAAAACTGATCACCATATCGGCGCTGCCCGCAGGCGCGATGGCATGGCGGTCCGCGCGAAACGGGGTAACCAGCACTTTGCCGTACAAGCCGGGTTCCTTGACCAGGCGCTGCAAAAGCTTGTCATGGTCGGCTTGGTACTGCGGCTGCGAACCATCGCGGTTCGCGGCGATATACAAACCCTTGTCCTTGAGCCACGGCGCAAGAATCTCCATGTAATAGCCGCCACTGCCAGGCAGGATTTCTACCACGGTGCTATCGGGCCGGATACCAAAAAACGCCAGCGTTTCAGCAGGATGCCGGTGAGTGTCGCGCGCCACATTGCCGGGCGAGCGGTAGCTGGCGCTAAGCAAGGGCTTGAAGGTGTCAGCAGATACCGGCTGGGCAAGGGCAGGGTACAAGCTCGCGGACAGCGCGAGGGCCCAAAAGAGCAATCGGTGGGATAAAACGTTCATTGAAAATCCCTCAAAGCGAAAGAGTCAAAGCAAGACAGTTGGCCTAAGGTTTGCGGTCAAAGTCACTCGCATCATGCCGCTCGGCCAATTGCTTGTCTGCATCGCCCCAGGTGCGGTTGACTATGCGCCCACGCTGTACTGCTGGGCGCTGGGCGATCTGGTCGGCCCAGCGGATGACGTGGGTGTATTCCTGCACTTGCAAAAATTCACCCGCTTCATAGAGTTGGCCTTTGGCCAGGGCGCCGTACCAGGGCCAGACGGCCATATCGGCGATGCTGTATTCCTCACCGGCCAAAAACGGGCGCTCTGCCAGGTGCTTGTCCAGCACATCCATTTGCCGCTTGACTTCCATGGCGAAGCGGTTGATGGGGTATTCCATTTTGCTGGGCGCATAGGCATAAAAATGCCCGAAACCGCCACCCAAAAAGGGCGCGCTGCCCATTTGCCAGAACAGCCAGGACATGCATTCGGTTTGCAGGGCAAAGTCCTTGGGCACAAAGGCGCCGAATTTCTGTGCCAGGTACCACAAAATGGCCGCGGACTCAAACACGCGCACCGGTTCCGGCCCGCTGCGGTCCAGCAGAGCCGGAATTTTGGAGTTGGGGTTGATGGCGACAAAGTCGCTGCCAAACTGCTGGCCTTCTTGGATGTTGATCAGCCAGGCATCGTATTCGGCGCCGCTGTGGCCCAAGGCTAGCAATTCTTCCAGCATGATGGTGACTTTGATGCCGTTGGGCGTGCCCAGGGAATACAGTTGCATTGGATGCTTGCCCACCGGCAGCGCCTTGTCGTGCGTAGCACCGGCGATGGGCCGGTTGATGTGCGCGAACTTGCCGCCGCTGCTCTTGTCCCAGGTCCAGACTTTGGGCGGTAGATAGTCTGTGTTACTACTCATTTAGCATCCCTTAAATTGCGGCGGGCGTTTTTCCACAAACGCCTGGGCTGCGCCTTTGTGATCCTGGGTTTCAAAGGTGCGGATCATGTTGGGCGCTTCAAAGTCCAGCACATCACCGAGCGATCCGCGCAGTGCGGTGTTAAGGTTTTGCTTCATATACCCGACGGCCACGGTGGGCAGCGCGGCTAGTTCACTGGCCCAGGCTTGGGCGGCTTGCGCCAGTTGCTCTGGGGCTAGCACCCGGTTGACCAGGCCGATACGCAGGGCTTCTTCGCTTTGCACGACCTGGGCTGTGAAATACATTTCACGCGCTTTGGCCGCGCCCACCAAGTAGTTGAGAAAGTAGCTGCCGCCAAAGTCGCCCGACAGCCCGATTTTGGAAAAGGCCGTGGTGAATTTGGCGTTGCTGGAGGCGATACGCATGTCGCAGGCCAGCGCCAGCGAAAGGCCGGCGCCAGCCGCCGGGCCGGGGATGACGGCCAGCGTAGGCTTGGGCATCTCATGCAGCCAGCGGGCGGACTCCATGATCATGCGCAGCCCTTGTGTGCGCTCTTCAAAACTGAGGCTATCTGCACCATCGGCTGCGCTTTTGGCGAAGCCTTTGACATCGCCCCCGGCGCAAAACGCATCGCCGGTGCCCGTTAGCACCACCAGGCGCACGCTGCGGTCGGCGGCCAGTCGTGCCAGGCTGTGCTCCAGGTCAATCAGCATGGACCGCGTCATGGCGTTGCGCGCCTCGGGCCGGTTCATGGTCAGGGTGGCGATGCCGCCTTCAATGTGTTCCAGTAAATCTTGGCTCATGGTCTTCCTCGGACTCGGTTCAGTGACTTCTTCGTGCTGGCGCTACGGGCAGCGACGGCCGCGCTCAGGCTGACAACAAGGCGGCTTTGGCCTCTTGGTATTCGCGCTTAAAACGTGCCACCATTTCACCCGCGGGCATCACCTCGCGGATCGCGCCTATGCCTTGGCCGCAGCCCCAGATGTCTTTCCAGGCTTTGGCCGCATTGGCCCCTTCGCCACTGGCGAAGTTCATTTTGCTGGGGTCGCTCTCAGGCAAATGGTCGGGGTCCATACCGGCGTTGCGGATACTGCCTTTGAGGTAATTGCCGTGGATGCCGGTATAGAAGTTACTGTAAACAATGTCGTCTGAATTGGACTCGGTAATCATCTGCTTGTAGCCATCGACCGCGCGTGCCTCTTCGGTAGCAATAAAGGCCGAGCCGATGTAGGCCAGGTCCGCGCCCATGGCCTGGGCCGCCAAAATGGCACCGCCTGAGGATATCGCCCCGGACAGGGCCAGCGGGCCACCAAACCATTGGCGGATTTCCGCCACCATTGCAAACGGGCTTTTTACGCTGGCGTGGCCACCGGCACCAGCGGCGACGGGTATCAGGCCATCGGCGCCTTTTTCGATGGCTTTGTGGGCGAACACATTGTTAATCACATCATGTAGTACTACGCCGCCCCAGGCCTGCACCGCACGGTTGACGTCCTCGCGCGCGCCCAGGCTGGTAATCACAATAGGTACTCTGTATTTTTCGCAAACCTGCATATCGTGGTCCAAGCGGTCATTGCTTTTGTGCACGATCTGGTTAATGGCAAAAGGCGCAGCGGGCGACTCAGGGTGGGCCTTGTCATGGGCGGCCAGTGCCTCGGTAATTTCGGCCAGCCACTCGTCTAACTGGGCGGCAGGGCGTGCGTTCAGGGCGGGCATGGAACCCACCACGCCGGCCTTGCACTGGGCGATGACCAGTGCGGGGTTGCTGATGATGAACAGCGGCGAGCCAATCACTGGGAAGCGCAATTTTTGGAGTACGGGCGGGAGGTAGCGGGCAGGAGCAGTCATGGGGGTGGGCAAATACGGTTAGGGGTGGAGGATTCCCCGATAGCATACGACAGGCCACGGGCGCGCAAACTCGCCAAGGTGACAGCCAGTTCTGGTGGCTTAGCTTGGGCCTGCCCGCCCTTTGCGCAACAGGGCGCAGGTCGTGGTAGCCTATGGTTTTGTTTTCAAAACCTTGTGGACTATGCAGCTTAAAGCGTGGCGATTTCGAATCTTGGCCCTGGTTTGTGCAATGCCAGTCCTTGCCAGCGCGGCGCTGGGCGGAGCGCCGTTTGCCGCTGGTGCTTCGGCTGCGGTGGATGCAAGGGTCGCGCGCTATCAGCCTGTAGCAATGGCTCAGGGCGGCTATCGGGTGTTTGCGCTAGAGCTCAATAACGCAACCGTGCTTCAAGAATTTGTGGATGCCAGTGGTCAGGTTTTCGCCCTGCGCTGGAGCGGCCCGGACCTGCCGGACATGGGCATGCTGCTGGGGCCTTACCTGCCGGTATTTAAGGCCTCGGTGCAAGCGGCCAGGCAAGCGGGCAAGCGCGGCGGGCCCGTCTCGGTGCAATCGGGCGGCTTGGTGTTGGTCTCCACCGGTGTCATGGGAGCGTTTCAGGGCTACGCGTATCTGACGGCACAAATTCCGCCTGGTGTTGATGTGCAGGCGCTGTTGAAATAGTGCGGGTCTTATGAAGCGGTTTTTCATGCTTGTAGCGCTGGCATCGGCGCTGGTGGCCTGTGGTGGAGGGTCATCCGCTCCGCCACAGGAAGTGCTGCTTGTCAACAGTGTCAACAGTGTGAACGTTGTCGACCTTCTGGTCGATGGCGGCCCAGACGGTAACGGGGTAAACCGGCTGTTCACCAGCGTCACTATTTGCAAGCCCGGCAGCGCAACGCTGTGTAAAACCATAGACCAGGTGCTGGTGGACACTGGCTCGGTGGGGTTGCGGCTTTTGGCCAGTGAGGTGCCGACGCAATTGCAATTGAGCGCTGCCAAAACCACCAGCGGGAACGTACTGCTGGGGTGCGCCAATTTCCTGGATGGCTCTTTTGCCTGGGGCCCGCTGGCGCTGGCCGATGTGAAGCTTGGCGGATTGACGGCAGCCGATACCACTATCCAATTGGTCGGCGACTCAGGCTACGACCGATTTCAAAGCCAATGCTCGGCCTCCGGTGATCCCATCATTACCCCCAGCGACCTGGGTGCCAAGGGGATATTGGGCCTGGGCCTTAGCAAACAGGACTGCGGCAGCGCCTGCGCAGTGCAAGGGCGCCGCAGCGCGCAAAACGGTAGATATTTCAGTTGCACCAACGCCGCTTGTACCAGCGTCACGGGTACCACCTTGGCGACCGACAAGCAACTACAACAGGTGGTGGCACGTTTTCCCACGGACAACAATGGCCTTGCCATCCAAATGAACAGCGTGCCTAGCGCGGGTGCCGCCACCGCCACCGGGAAAATGGTTTTCGGGCTGGGAACGCGAAGCAATAACCAATTCCCCACATTGCAGGTGTTGGCGACCACCAGTCAGGGCTATCTTTTGGGTGCCCTGAGCAGCAACAGCACATTGGCAGGGGGCAGTTTTTCAAGTACCTTTTTGGACACCGGCTCTAACGGTATTTTTTTCGACTCCAATTTGCCTAATTGCGGATACCCCAATGACAGTGGCTTTTATTGCCCGCTTGCGGACGTGGTGTTTAGTGTGGCACTTGGCAGCGCAGGGGTCGGGCAGGCGAGGAAGAGTTTCACCATCACCAATGCCGCAGCATTGTTTCAAAAAGGCAATACCGCGCTGCCGACCTTGGGCGGAACCCTGAACGCCCAGGGCCTTTTAGACTTGGGCCTGCCATTTTTCTATGGCAAAACCGTAGTCATTGGCATTGACGGCATGGCCACTACGGGTGTGGGCGCAAGCACCGCTACGGGGCCGTTTTATGCTTTTTAAAGCCACCGCCTTACTTTGCGCAAAGTGCTAAGCGCCTAGCATGCTCTGGCCAAGGCCAGCGCCACGTCTTTCACCAGTGCCGGGCCTTGGTAAATCAGGCCGGTGTAAATTTGCACCAGGTCTGCACCGGCCTGGCGTTTGTCTAAGGCGTCTTGCGCGCAGAGGATGCCGCCCACACCGATGATGGGATAGTGCGGCCCCAGCGCGGCGCGCAATTGGCGGATGATGGCATTGCTGGCCTCGCGTACCGGCGCGCCAGATAAGCCGCCGGCTTCATCTCCATGCGGCAGGCCGCGCACTGCCTCGCGGCTGAGCGTCGTGTTGGTGGCAATCACACCGTCTATGCCGTGGCGCAATAGCGTGGCAGCGATCACGCTGATTTGCTCTGGCTCCAAATCCGGTGCAATTTTCAGGAAGATGGGTATGCGCTTGGGGGTGTTTGCACCCACAGCGTCCATCACCGCATGGTGCCGTGCTAGCTCTTCGCGCCGCTGGGCGATAGCCGAAAGCAGGGCATCGAGCGCCGCATCGCTTTGCAGGTCGCGCAGATTCTTAGTGTTCGGGCTGGAGATGTTGACGGTCACATAGTCCGCATGCCCATACACGCCGTCCAGGCAAGTCAGGTAATCATCGGTGGCGCGTTCTATGGGCGTGGCTGCGTTTTTGCCGATATTGAGCCCGAGCAACAGTCCGGGGTGGCGGGCGCGGCGTAGCTGCGAGGCCTGCACATTGGCCACAAAGGCCGCCAGGCCCCCGTTATTAAATCCCATGCGGTTGATCAGCGCCTGGGCCTTAGATAAGCGGAACATACGCGGTTTGGGGTTGCCGCTTTGCGCCAGGGGGGTGACCGTGCCCACCTCGACAAAGCCAAAGCCCATGGCACCCAGCGCGTCGATGCAGCGGGCGTTTTTATCCAGGCCCGCCGCCAGGCCCACACGGTTGGGAAAGCGCAGCCCTGCGATAGTGACCGGGTCTGCCACCTGGGTCTGGGCGTAGGCTAGTTGCAGCGGCGTGCCCTGGGTGCGGGCTAGGGCTTGCAGGGTGAAGTCGTGCGCGGCCTCGGCGTCCATGCCAAATAAAAAGGGGCGTACCAAGCCGTAGGGCACCAGAGACATCGGATAATTCCTGTTGATTTCTATTTCACAAGTCCGCATTGTCCCCCAAGGTTTCTATGTCCACTCCCCCATTACCCGCAGTCCCCAGCCCCGGCGCCTTGACGCAGGATGAACTCAAAACCTTGGTTGGGCGGGCCGCCTTGGACTATGTGGTACGCGGGCAATGGGTGGGTGTGGGCACCGGCTCCACGGTGAATAAATTTATCGACGCCCTAGTCAGCGTTCGCCACGAAATACCGGGCGCAGTCTCCAGCTCGGTGGCCAGTACCGAGCGCTTGCGCGCCCTGGGCATTGCGGTGCGCGACGCCAATGAAGTCGAGCGGTTGGCGGTATATATCGATGGCGCCGATGAGATTGACGGCAAGGGCTATATGGTCAAAGGCGGCGGCGCGGCGCTGACGCGTGAAAAAATTGTGGCTGCACAATCCGACCGCTTTGTCTGCATTGCCGATGCGTCCAAACAGGTGTCGGTGTTGGGCAAGTTTCCCTTGCCGGTGGAAGTGATTCCCATGGCCAGCGCGCGCATCATGCGCCAGTTTGCGGCCTTAGGTGGCCGGGCCGCCATGCGCATGGCGGGGGATAAGCCCTTGGTGACGGATAACGGCCAGCTACTGTTAGACGTTCAGGGCTTGTCGATCAGCGACCCCTTAGCCTTTGAGGCCGAGATCAGCCAGTGGCCCGGGGTGGTGACGGTGGGCGTATTTGCCTTTCAGCGGGCGCACATTTGTTTGCTGGGCACCGACGCGGGCGTTCAAACACTGCGTTTCGATTAAGCGCGCTGGCGCGTTTGCGGCCTCAGACCTTCACGTTGGCGAAGGTGGCGTGCTTGTGCAGATTCATGGCGACCACCACGCGTTTTCCTTCGGTGGCAGGCACCTCGTGCGTCAGGATGCCGGGGAACATCACCAACATATTGGGTTTGATTTGCAGCGGATATTTGCCTGCAAACACAATGGGCGCGCTGTTTTCGTGGGATTCCAGGTAGATAGAGCAACTGAAATCTGAGGGGAAGTGGTTGTGCGGAATGGTGTAGCTGGCCTGTTCGTAGATGATGCCCCAGCACTCGCTGACAATCATTTCCATGTTCAGCGCATCCAAATCGGCGGACAGCAATTTGCTGGCTTCTTTGCTCACTTGCAGCACCACTTGCATCAGCGGTCCGAATTTATCGGTCAGCAAATGGCTGCGCCAAGGGCTCATATAAGTGGCTTTTACGTTGGAGGCGGGCGAGAGCGGGTGCGACTCGCGCAATTCTTCAATCGCCATGCGCGCCAATTGCAAATGCGCTTGCAAAGGCGACAGGTCCGCCACAAACACCGGTATGTCGGCGTGGGCCATAAAGGGCTGAACAGGAATCATGTCAAAAAAACCTCGGCATTACGTTGACTCAGCAATTTGAGCGTGCTTATTGGATTCCCCCTGCTGGTGCTTCTTGTCAGTGTCCGAGGGATTGCTATGGAATGCATCCCAGTGATATCCATGACCAGAGCGAGCGGATTTTAGGCGTATCGTAGCGGGCGGCCGCCCTGCGCCATTGCTTGGACTTGACCTACATCAAGCGCAACCCCATTTGCTTTGCAATCAAGAGCTTGGACTACGCGCTGTGGTGGTGCAGGCGCAATGCCACCTGGCGATTGCCAGGGACACCGATGGCTGGCCCTGTGTGCCGGTGTCTCACAGGCGCCGCACGCTGCAAAACATGCCATCGGCTTGGAGCGAATTGGCGTAGAGGCAATCCGGGTCCAAGGCCAAGATGGCCAGTGCACCGGTAGCTTGCAACTGCGCCAGCTTGTCCTTAAAGCCAAAGCTTTCCCAAACCTCGAGCTTGACCGTAAAGGCAAAAGCTGCACTTGCGGCGAGTATGCGCACGATTTCATCCAGACAGTTGGCGCGCACATGGCCGCTGGTGAAAGTGCCGCAGCAGATAGCGCCTTGGTAAGCGCCATCCGCCCATGGCAGGGGGGCGTTCAGGTCTGCGCAAACCAGCGCGCGGTAGCCGCCTTGCTCCTGCGCCACAGCCATCATCTCGGGCGAAATATCGATGCCGTCAATCACGCTAAAGCCGCGCGCTGCCAGCGCGCGCCCGGCCAGGCCGGTGCCACAGCCTATGTCCAGCATTGCGCTGGCCCGCTCGGGCAGCAAGGCGGCCAACCGGTCGGCTACCAAGCTGGGAGACTGGTACTGCAAGCCGTCCAGCATGGTGCGGTCGTAGGTTTTGGCCCAATCGCGGTACAGGGCCTGGGACTCTGTATCGTTGGACAGGCCATAGGCGCGGCGCAGCAGTTCTTGTTCGTTATGAGGCAAGGCGCTATGGGAAGTGGCGGGGTCGCTCATGACGCAAAGTACTTGGGTTCGCTAAAAAGGGGATATCCGAGCACCGATAATGCCACGCTGGACTGTGCGGTCAGTCTCTCAGCAGGCAAAACGTCCACGGCTCGGTTGGTAGCGCTTGAAGGAAATATTAGATGAAACGACGCACTCTTTTGCAAAGCACAGGTGCTCTGGCCTTGACTGGCGGGCCGGCATGGGCCGAACCCGGCTTTCCCAACAAAACACTGCGCTACATCGTGCCGGTGGCTGCTGGGGGCGGCAGCGATATGGTGGGCCGTACCGTTACCGAGCGCTGGGGCCGGGTGCTGAAACAAAGTTTTGTGGTGGAAAACATCGGCGGCGGCGGCGGTGTGCTGGCCTGCCAGGCCACGATGCGCGCGCCAGCCGATGGCTACACCTTGCTCCAAGGCTATGTCGCCACCCACGGTACCAGCCCGGCGACACGCACCTTGCCCTATGACGCGGTTAAAGATTTCACGCCGGTGGGCATGATTGGCGGCACGCCCAATGTGCTGGTGATCAATGCGTCCTTGCCGGTGAAGAACCTCAAAGAATTTTTGGACTATGTGAAAAAAAATCCGGGCCGCCTGAGTTATGGCTCGGCTGGACAGGGCTCACTCACGCACCTGACCATGGAGTTGTTCAAGCAGCAAATTGGCTCCTTCATGGTGCATATCCCCTACCGCGGTGTGGCGCCCGCCTTTACCGACCTGATTGGCGGCCAAACCCAGGCCATGTTTCCTGGACTTGCCGCTGCCATGCCCCATATCCGCTCAGGGCGGGTGCGGCCCTTGGCCGTTACCGGCCAAACCCGCCATGCCTTGCTTAAAGACACGCCCACGCTAGACGAGTCTGGCTTTAAAGGCTTTGACGCGCAGCAGTGGTATGGCGTTGTCGGCCCTGCCGGGCTGCCGGCCGATGTACTCAAAACCTTGAGCGAAAGCTTGACGCTCATCCTGCAAGCGCCGGACATGGCCGAAAAGCTCTCGATTGAGGCCATCGAGCCGCGTGCCATGACGCCCGAAGCCTTCGGCAAATTTATCAAGGCCGATATCGCCCGTTGGACGCAACTGGCCAAAGAGCGCAATATTCAGCTCGAAGGCTAAATGCCCGGCTAAAGCCTCCTCTGATTGCATAGAAAGTAAACCATGGCCCGCAATACCCAGGTCAGTGCTGACCACCATGCCCCCCCCGTCACCCGTTTGCTCGCCGAACGGGTCGCCCAGCATCCTTCGCGCGGCTGGTCCGATGCGGTGGACCATGCGGCGCACCGTACTTTTCTCAACTGGCTGGGCTGCGCTGTCGGTGCCGCGCAGCATGAGTCGGTCAACGCGGCGCTGGCCGCAGTGCACATGCTGCAACCCGCGCCCCAAGCCAGCCTGCTCGGGCGCACCGAGAAAGTGGACATGGCCAGCGCCGCCTTGGTCAACGGCATCAGCTCGCACACCTTTGACTTTGACGACACCCACCTCAAAACCATCATCCACCCGGCCGGCCCGGTAGCCTCGGCCTTGCTGGCTTTGGCCGAACACCAGGGCAGCAGCGGGCGCGCGCTCATCGACGCCTTGGTGCTGGGCATTGATGTGTCCTGCCGCATTGGCAACGCCATGTACCCGGACCACTACGACCGGGGCTGGCATATCACCGGTTCGACCGGCACGGTGGGCGCTGCTGCGGCGTGTGCGCGTTTGCTGGGCTTGGATGTGGACCAAACCCAAATGGCCCTGGGCATTGCCGCGTCGCAGCCCATTGGCATGCGCGAGCAATTTGGCAGCATGACCAAGCCCTTTCATCCGGGCGGTGCGGCGCGAGCCGGACTGATGTCGGCTCTGCTCGCCCAGCAAGGCTTTACTGCCAGCCCGCGCGCCCTGGAAGCACCGCGCGGCATGATGCAAACCATCTCCACCAAAAACGACTGGTCCGAGATCACCGGCGAGCTGGGTCAGCGCTTTGAAATTGCGTTCAATACCTTCAAGCCTTTTGCCTGCGGCATCGTGGTGCACCCCGGCATAGACGGCTGCGCGCAATTGCGCGCCCAGGGGGTGCGCCCAGAGCAGATTACTTCCTTGGAAATCAAAGTGCATTCCTTGGTGCTGGAACTTTGCGGCAAGAAAGAACCGGCCGATGGCCTGCAAGCCAAGTTCAGTATTTACCACGGCTGCGCTGCCGGCTTGACCTTTGGCTGCGCGGGCGAGGACGAGTTTTCGGATGCCGTGGTCAACCGTGCGGACATGGTGGCCTTGCGCCGCAAAGTGGTCGCAACGGTCGATGACAGCATTGATGAAGCCGCAGCAGACATCACGGCAGTCATGCAAGATGGAAGCCGCGTCCATGTGCGCGTGGAGCATGCGATCGGCTCTTTGCAAAATCCGATGACCGATACGCAGTTGGAGGCCAAATTCCATGGCCTGTCCGACGCAGTGATTGGCACAGCGCAAACTGCGAACTTGATCCAGGCCGCATGGGCCTTGGGCGATGCGCCTGGTGTGCATGCACTGGTCGCCTTGGCACGCTCTTGAGCGGGTGAATACTGCCATGAACAAAGCACATATCGTGGTGATGGGCGATGCCGAGCAAGCGCTGCGCCGCTTGGGCGACTGGCAAGCCATCGACCAGGCCGCCCGGGTAACCGTGCATCACCAGCCATTACAAGGCGCGGCCTTGTTGTCGGCCATGCAAGAGGCCGATGTGTTGGTGCTATTGCGCGATCGCATACCGCTGGACGCGCAGACGATTGCGCAACTGCCGCGCCTGCGCTACCTGGTGTTTACCGGCTCGCGCAACACGACCTTGGATGCTGCAGCTTTGGCGGCACGCGACATACCGGTAAGTCACACCGAATGGGGCCCTTCCAAAGACAGTACTTG
>JAEMRG010000181.1:2989-4441 GCA_016463455.1 Rhodoferax sp. | reverse complement strand
TTTATCGACTGGATTTGGTTCGGTTGCCTGTTCATGGCGCTGGGCGGTTTGCTGGCTGTGACCGACAGGCGCTATCGCCGCGCTATGGAGCCGCAGTGATGAAGCATGTGCGCTATCTGGTGCCCATGGGCATCTTGCTAGTCTTGTTGTATTTTTTGCGTGCCGGCCTGAGTCTCAACCCTAAAGAAGTGCCTTCGCCCCTGATTGGCAAACCAGCGCCCGAGTTTTCCCTGCCCCGCTTAGACCAGCCCGAGCAGCGTATCAGCCGCGATGATATGCGTGGCCAGGTGTGGATGCTGAATGTCTGGGCCTCTTGGTGCGTGGCCTGCCGTCAGGAGCATCCGCTTTTGATACAGTACGCCAAACAATCCAAAGTGCCTATCTATGGCCTCAATTACAAAGACGAGCGCGCGGCGGGCATGAAATGGCTGGCCGATTTCGGCAACCCTTATATCGCCTCCATCTCCGACCGTGACGGGCGTGTTGGTATCGATTTCGGTGTCTATGGCGTGCCGGAAACTTTTGTCATCGACCGCGAAGGTGTGATCCGCTACAAGCAAATCGGCCCCCTCACGCCCGAGGTGCTGCGTGACACGATTGAGCCCTTGCTCAAGCAACTCAATAGCTGATATGTTCAAAATAATTTTCCGTCTTGGGATCAGCCTGGCCTGGGCTCTGGCCTGCGTCGGAGCCTTCGCCGCAGAGGCATTACCCGCCAGCGATGATCCGGCCCTGGAAGCGCGGGTCATGAAAATTTCCAATGAACTGCGCTGCCTGGTGTGCCAAAACGAAACGATTGCCGCGTCGCACGCTGAGCTGGCGGTGGACTTGCGCCGCCAGGTGCGCGAAATGCTGCAAAACGGCCAAAACGAGCAGCAGGTAGTTGACTATATGACCGCTCGCTACGGAGACTTTGTGCTCTACCGTCCGCCTTTCAAAGCGCTCACCGCCTTGCTCTGGATCGGGCCGGCGGTGATGGTTGCCCTGGGCCTGGGCACGCTGTTTGTGGTCTTGCGCCGGCGCAGCCGGCTGGCTGATGAAGCCTTTGAGCCCGACGACAAGGACGCTTCCAGCGACCCCCATCTTTCCTGAGAGACACCATGACCGACGCGCTGCACACCTTGTTGGCCCCTTTTAAACGCCAATTGGCTGATCTGGAGCAAGCGCACGCTGCGGGTACGCTCAGCCAGGCCCAGCGCGATGCCGAGCGTGCCAGCCTGGAGCGGCGCTTGCTGGACATGCTCTTGCACGACAGCGCAGTCGCTGCGTCCTCAGCGGCCAAACCGGCCTTGCTCTGGATCGGGCCGGCGGTCATGGTTGTCCTGGGCTTGGGCACGCTGTTTGTGGTCTTGCGCCGGCGCAGCCGACTGGCTGATGAAGCCTTTGAGCCCGACGATAAGGACGCTTCCAGCGACCCCCATCTTTCCTGAGAGACACCATGACCGACGCGCT
>JAEMRG010000181.1:0-2889 GCA_016463455.1 Rhodoferax sp. | reverse complement strand
GACATGCTCTTGCACGACAGCGCAGTCGCTGCGTCCTCAGCGGCCAAACCGGCCTGGTCCTTGATTGTTGGCGTAACGGTGTTGGTGCTAGTGATTGCCATCGGCGGTTATACCTACAAACGTTCAGCTAATCCGCCCCAAGGTGACGAAGAGGGCGCCGACGGCGTTCCCAACCAGGCCCAGGTAGCAGCCATGGTGGAGCAAGTGGCCGAGCGCATGAAGCAAAACCCCAATGATGCCGACGGCTGGGCCATGCTGGCGCGCTCTTACAGCATGATGCAGCGCAACGATGACGCGCTGGCGGCCTACCAAAAAGCAATTGCTCTGGGCAAAGACGACGCCGATTTGCTGGTGGATTACGCCGACACATTGGCGGTGAAAAACCAGCACAGCCTGCAAGGTGAACCCATGGCCTTGATTACGCGCGCGCTTAAGCTCAGTCCGGACCATATCAAAGGCCTGGCGCTAGCGGGCGCCGATGCCTTTGAGCGCAAAGATTTTGCGCTGGCGGCGAAATACTGGGGCCGTATCGAAGCGGTGGGCCCGCCAGGCGATGCGCTGGTGCAGCGTGTGGCTGCAAGCTTGCAAGAGGCGCGCAAACTGGCGGGCTTGCCCGCACAGGCTGCACCCGCAGCTGCGCCACCCAAACCGACGGCCCTAGCCGATGCGGGTGCTGCCGCCCCTGGTGGGCTTTCGGTGAGCGGCACGGTCAGTTTGTCGCCCGCGCTGCGCGCCCAGGCCAGCCCCGAAGACACCGTGTTTATTTTTGCCAAAGAGGCTCCCAATGGCCGCATGCCTCTGGCCGCCGAGCGCAAGCAGGTCAAAGACCTGCCCTACCAGTTCACCCTGGATGACAGTAAATCCATGTCGCCGCAAGCGCGCTTGTCTGGCGCCACGCAAGTGGTCGTTAGCGCACGCATCAGCAAAAGCGGCAATGCCATCGCCCAGCCCGGCGATTTGCAAGGCCAGTCAGCCCCGGTGGCTTTGGGCGCCAAAGACTTGCGCGTTGATATCCGCGAGCTTGTGAAACCTTAAGCCGGTTTAAAAAAAGCCAAGGCTCGCCTTGGCAAGCCAGCAGGTTTTTTCTGGCGTTATGGCCGGGCAGTGAGCCAATAGGCGGGCTATGGGGGCCCAGCCGGTGCGGCCAGCGCAGTGCACGCGCTTGCACCGAGGCTGGGCTCGCGTGCTGTGCTAGGTGGCGTGCGCCACCCTCCATGCCCTAGTCCGGGGATCGTTCCCAGCCCCATGCCCCTGCAAACGCAGATCCTGATCGGCCATAAATGTCGGGGTTTACCCTCGAAATCCGCTTCCACTGTAAATATCAATTGACATTCACAAATGTCAATGTAACGATACGCCTATGCCAGCTAACGCGATCGTCTTACAACAGCCCAAGGCCTTGGCGCTGCGTGCTTTACAGCGCCTCGCAATGGGCGCGGGGGATGTGCTTGTGACCGCATTTTGTTGCAGGACTTTTCGGGTAGGTTTTCTGAAATAGCGAGCGTAATAGGAGGTAATGTCATGGTTCGGATGGTCGTTACATTTTTAGTTGCCATGGCAACGGTCCTGATTCTGTTCTTTGCATACCAGAATCACACCATCAGTGTGCCAACGGGCTACCGGGGAACGGGCCAGTTTGTGCTCTATCAGCCCAAAGCCCTTCCGGCCAGCATTCAATTGAACTCCATACCCGAGGCCGAACCCATTGACCCGCCTGATCCTGATCTGCCAAAGGTAAGTGAGGAGTATGAGAACGTGCAGGTCCTGAACGACCTGACCGTGCTGGAATTTTCAAGGCTGATGGGGGCACTATCAACCTGGGTTGCCCCCGAACAGGGATGTGAGTATTGCCACAACACGGAAAATATGGCCTCCGATGAGAAGTACACCAAGTTAGTTGCGCGGACGATGCTCAAAATGACCCGTCGCATCAACACCGAATGGAAGCCCCATGTCGGTGAAACCGGAGTCACCTGCTGGACCTGTCATCGCGGTCAACCGGTGCCGTCGGGAGATTGGTACACCACCGCCAAAATGGATCTACCACCTCCGATGCTCGGCAATAAAGACTACCAAGGCAAGCCCGGAGTGGCCAATATCGCGAACTCATCCCTGCCCTACGATCCACTGACCAGATACCTTATTGACGATAACGACATCCGTGTGCAGGGCATCGTAGCGATGGCTGGCGCCAACCCTTATCCGCACAATGGGGTCAAAAAGGCTGAAACGACCTATGCCATGATGATGTACTTCTCCAAATCCTTGGGGGTAAATTGCACCTACTGTCATTCGACCCGCGCATTTGGCAGTTGGCCCGATAGCCGGCCAGAGAGGGCCACCGCATGGTACGGGGTGCGAATGGTGCGTGATTTAAATACAAGCTACCTTAAGCCGGTTGCAGCCGTGTTGCCTGATTACCGTCTCGGCGAGCATGGCGATGGGCCCAAGATTGGGTGTGCCACCTGCCACAAAGGAACCTTCAAGCCACTCTTAGGGAAAAGCATGAAGCAGGACTACGAAGAGCTTTGGCGCACCGGTGGACCGCAAATCGATACCGGCTATGTTTCCCCGCCCCTGGTCGAAGTAAAAAATGCGGTTGTACCCCCTGCTAGCTTGGTCAATGGCCGCTATTGAAGCCGTGAGAGCTGGTATGCCGGCCATCTTGTTCACGGGTGCTTTGTTGCCCTTGGTTAAGTCCACGCCTCGCGCGCTGGGCCTGCGGCACGGGGCGCATGACCAGGCCTCACTTCTTTCGCTTAAGCGCTATGCCCGGCAATGCCTCGCGCAGCGCGAGCATCTGATCGATCTTGCCCTGCCCGTTCAGCTTGAGAAAACGCTCAAACGCGACCGCCATCTGAGGCAAGGGTTTAATCGCCGGCGAGTGCA
>JAEMRG010000180.1 GCA_016463455.1 Rhodoferax sp. | reverse complement strand
GTGTTACCGTTCCCGCTCAGGGTACACAGCACGCCAGCGGTGGAGTAAGTGGTGCCGGTGGAGCCACCGGTGTCGGTGCTTGAAGAACTGCTGCCACCACCACAAGCGCTGAGTGACAAGGTTATTGCAAGGGCTGAAGCGCTGAAAAGCCAGTGAACGGGTAGGGTGTGTTTTCTTGCTTTCAATGTGGGTCTCCGTGGTCGTCATGGTGCGGGCTGGGTGCGACATAATCGTCTGCACTCAGGGTGATCGCGTGGGTGGAGATTATTTCGTATTTGGATGAAAAAATTATGATGAAAGTGGTAAAGCTCCGTAAAGACGGTTTGCCTTCTGTCGGCCTATGACGCACACTAAAAAAACCGTTCTCCTGACTGGTGCGGCCGGCAACCTGGGTGGTGCTGTGGCACAGATTTTTGCGCATGATGGCGCAAACTTGGTGCTATTGGATCGCAGTCCCCTTAGCGACACCGTGCGTGCAAGCTTGGAGCCCTCGCTGTGCCTGCCTATCGCGCTTGATTTGTGCGATGCAGGCCAAGTGCATGCAGCGATCGAACAAGCGATAGCGCGCTTTGGCCGTATTGATGTTTTGTGCAATCTGACCGGCGGCTTTGCCATGGGCCAAACAGTGTATGAAACCAGCGATAGTGCCTGGGATGCGATGCAGGATATCAATGTGCTCACCCTGCGCAATACGGCCCGCGCCGTAGTGCCGCAGATGTTGCGTCAAGGCGGCGGCAAGATCGTTAACGTGGGTGCTTACTCCGCACAACGCGGTTTGGCTGGCATGGGTGCTTATATCGCCGCCAAGAGCGAAGTGTTGCGCATCACGGAGGCCATGTCCGCCGAGCTGCGCATGAAAAACATCAACGTCAATTGCGTGCTGCCCACGATATTGGATACGCCGCAAAATCGCGCCGATATGCCCGACGCCGACCCCTCGCGTTGGGTCCATCCGCAAGACTTGGCGCGCGTCATCGCCTTCCTAGCCTCTGACGCCGCCCGCGCCATCCACGGCGCAGGTGTGCCGGTCACCGGTTTGAGCTAAACCGGTTTTGCGTGGTGCTGGCGCAGGCTTGACAAGGTGGCGCCAGGGCTGATGTATTCCGGGTCGGTTAGCACATGAATCAGCGTAGGCCCATGGGCTGCGAAGCCTTGCAAGATGGCCGCTTGCAGTTCGGCCACGCTATGTGCGCGCAGGCCCTGGGCACCAAAGGCGCGGGCCAGGGCGGCGAAGTCCGGGTTGTTGTCCAGCGCAGTGCCGTGGACACGGCCGGGAAACCATTTTTCTTGGTGCATACGGATCGTGCCGTACATCTGGTTGTCAAACACCACGATCACGATGGCCAGTGCCAACTGCACTGCCGTGGCCAGTTCGTGCGAACTCATCATGAAGCAGCCGTCGCCCGCCAGGCAAAGCACCGGACGCTGAGGATGCGCGAGCTTGGCGCCAATGGCTGCGGGCAGACCATAGCCCATCGCACCGCTGGTAGGGGCAATCTGGCTGCCATAGCTGCGGTAGCGGAAATAGCGGTGCGCCCAGGCGGTGTAATTGCCCGCGCCGTTGCTGATGATGACATCCTCCGGCAAAGCATCATTGAGCGCCAACCAGGCTTGTGCCATATCGATGGTGCCGGCTTGGCCAGTGATCGTCGGGCGCGGGCCGCTAAAGGCTTCATAGCCCGCACGCAAGGCCTGCACATGGGGCGCAAAGCGGCCGGGCAGGGTATCGGGCACGGCCAGTTCGGCCAGGCTATGGGTTAAGGCCGGCATGCTGCTCAAGATGGCAAGGTGCGGGCGGTATACCCGGCCCAATTCCTTGACGCAGGGCATGGCGTGCACCAGGGTTTGCTGTGGCTGCGGAATATCGATCAGGCTGTAGCTCTGGCTGGGCACTTCGCCCATGCGGGCGCCTAACAAAATCAAGAGGTCAGCCTCTTTCACGGCGCGCAGCAAGCCCGGATCCGCGCCCAGGCCCAGCAGGCCGACGTAGTGCGGGTCGCGGTGGTCAAACAAATCCTGCCGCCGAAAGGAGCAAGCTACCGGCAACCCTGTGGCGTGCACAAAGCGGCGCAGCGCCGCTACCGCCTGCGCATTCCATCCACTGCCGCCTAGCACCAGCAGCGGCTTATGGGCTACTTGTAGCCATTGCATTAGCGTCGCCAAATCGTTAGCTTGGGGCGCGCTGGCCGGGGCAGAGGCCGCCATTGCAGCGTGTGGCGGTTGGGCTACTGCTTCGCTCAGCACGTCTTCGGGCAAGGCCAGCACCACCGGCCCCATGCGCCCCGACAGCGCCGTGTGAAAAGCGCGGTGCACCATCTCGCCCATGCGTTCGGGCTGGTCAATCTGCGCCACCCATTTGCTAACCGGGCCAAACATGCTGCGGTAGTCCACCTCTTGAAACGCGCCGCGTTCCATAAAGCGGCGGCTCACCTGCCCGATAAACAAAATCAGCGGCGTGCCGTCCTGAAAGGCGGTATGCAGGCCGATGGAGGCCTGGCTGGCGCCGGGCGCCCGGGTCACAAAACACACGCCGGGTTTGCCGCTGGCTTTGGCATAGGCCTCGGCCATAAACGTGGCCGAGCCTTCGTGGCGGCACACGATCAGGCGCACCGAGTCGCGGTGGTCGTAGAGCGCGTCCATGGCGTCCAGAAAACTCTCGCCAGGCACGCAAAAAACGGTGTCCACGCCCTGGGCGAGCAGGGCGTCAATCAGCAGGCGCGCGCCTGTGGGATGGGAGAGGGTGGTCATAGCTGCCGGTTCCTGTTCGGGTGCTGCCTGCGGCCTGGCGGGCCTGCGTCTGCTGCATGGGGGTGGTATTGTGGCATCGGCCCACTATGATCGGCATCGCGCAGACTTGGCACCCCGATGGCCGATTCGCGCGGCGCCACTGCTTTGCGCCAAGGCAGGCCTTCAAGCGGGTCGGTTTGCAGAGCATCGGTCTGTGTTACCTATGAGGAGAAATGAATATGTTGCAACGCACGCGCTCTTTGATCTTGACACTTGTCCCACTGTTGCTGGCCGCCACGCTGCCTGTCGCTTCCTGGGCTCAGGGGGCCTGGCCTAACAAACCGGTAAAAATTGTGGTTCCCTTTGCACCCGGCGGCACCACTGATATTCTGGCCCGCGCCGTTGCGCCTGAATTGGCTAAAGCCTTCGGCCAGTCCTTTGTGATCGAAAACAAGGGTGGTGCCGGCGGCAATATCGGCACCGAAATTGTGGCCCGCGCAGCGCCTGACGGTTACACCTTGCTGATGGGAACGGTGGGCACGCACGGCATCAATAAGTCGCTCTATGCCAAGTTGTCTTACGACCCGCAAAAAGACTTTGCCCCCATCACCCTGGTCGCTGGGGTGCCCAATGTGATGGTGATGAACGCCGAAAAAGCCAAGGCGCTGGGCATCAACACGGTGCCCGATTTCATTGCCTATGCGCGCAAAAACCCGGGTCGGCTCAATATGGCTTCCAGCGGCAACGGCACCTCCATTCATATGGCGGGTGAATTGTTCAAGTCTATGACCGGCACCTTTATGACGCATATCCCCTACACCGGATCGGCCCCGGCGCTGATGGGACTGGTGTCGGACCAAGTGGACGTGATGTTCGACAATTTACCCTCGTCCATGGCCCTGATCAAAGCGGGCAAGCTCAAAGCGTTTGCGGTGACATCCAACCAGCGTTCGGGCGCGATGCCGGATATGCCCACCATCGAAGAGGCCGGACCGCTCAAAGGTTTCGAGGCCAGCAGCTGGTTTGGCTTGTTGGCGCCAGCGGGCACGCCGCCCGACATTGTCAAGGCGCTACAGCGCGAAACCGCCAAAGCCCTGAACTCGCCCGCCATCAAAGAAAAGCTGCTGGCCCAAGGTGCGATTCCCAGCGGTAATACGCCCGAAGAATTTGCCGCCCTGATTGACGCGGAGATTAAAAAATGGGCGCCGGTGGTGAAAAATTCTGGTGCGCGGGTGGACTAGCTCAGCAATGCACTTCGGCGCCAGCTAACGCGCTAGACCATCGGAGAACAAAATGCTAAAAGGCCTGCACCACAACGCTTACCGTTGCCGCGATTCGGAGGAAACGCGTAAGTTTTACAGCGACTTTTTGGGCCTGCCGCTGGTACAAGCCTTTCAAATCCATGAAACCAAGAGTGGGCGAGCCACCAAGACCTTGCACGCTTTTTATGAAATGGACGATGGCTCGTGTTTGGCGTTTTTTGAAGCGCCGGATATGCCCTTCGAGTTCAAGGAGCAGCATGATTTTGATCTCCATATTGCGCTAGAAGTGAGCCAGCAAGACTTGCACACCATGTTTGCCAAAGGCAAGGCGGCGGGTAGGGAGACGCGTGGCATTTCGGACCACGGCTTTATCGACTCCATTTATTTCCGCGACCCCAACGGCTATGTGATCGAGCTTACCGCCAAGCGTGCCGGGCATGATGCCTATATGCAAA
>JAEMRG010000179.1 GCA_016463455.1 Rhodoferax sp. | reverse complement strand
GTGACCAATGGCACCAGCACCAGCAACAAAATGGTCTGGCACCACACGGTGGCGCCCAATGACATCGTGGTGGTGGACCGCAATTGCCACAAGTCCATATTGCACGCCATCATCATGACCGGCGCGATTCCGGTCTTCCTAAAGCCCACACGCAACCATTTCGGCATCATCGGTCCGATTGCGAAAGAGGAGTTCGAGCCCGCCGCCATCCGCGCCAAGATCAAGGTCAACCCCTTGGTCAAAGAGCATCTGGGCGACGTGGATGTCAACGCCATTAAGCCGCGCGTGCTGACGCTGACCCAGTCCACCTACGACGGCGTGCTCTACAACACCGAAACCGTAAAAAATATGCTCGACGGCTATGTGGAGAACATCCACTTTGACGAAGCCTGGTTGCCGCATGCGGCCTTCCACCCGTTTTACGGCAGCTACCACGCTATGGGAAAGAAGCGCAAGCGCCCCAAAGAAGCCATGGTGTATTCCACGCAGTCGATTCATAAGCTGTTGGCCGGTATCAGCCAGGCCAGCCATGTCTTGGTGCAGGACTCGCAGACGGTCAAGTTGGACAAGCATTTGTTTAACGAGGCCTATCTGATGCACACCAGCACCAGCCCGCAGTACAGCATCATTGCCAGCTGCGACGTAGCCGCTGCCATGATGGAGCCACCCGGCGGCACCGCCTTGGTCGAAGAAAGTATTCTGGAAGCCTTGGATTTCCGCCGCGCCATGCGCAAAGTGGACGAGGAATACGGCCAGGACTGGTGGTTCAAAGTCTGGGGGCCGGACGGAATGGCCGAAGAGGGCGTAGGCCGCGCGGACAATTGGAAGTTGAAGGGCGAATCTTCCAAAGCCAAGGCCGGCGTCAACTGGCACGGCTTTGGCAAGATGGCCACTGACTTCAATATGCTGGACCCGATCAAGGCCACCATCGTGACCCCCGGCCTGGACCTGAACGGGAAGTTTGCCAAGCAAGGCATACCGGCCAGCATCGTCACCAAGTTTTTGGCTGAACACGGTGTGGTGGTGGAAAAGACCGGCTTGTACAGCTTCTTCATCATGTTCACCATAGGCATCACCAAAGGCCGCTGGAACAGCATGCTGACCGCCTTGCAGCAGTTCAAAGACGATTACGACAAGAACCAACCCATGTGGCGCGTGCTGCCCGAGTTTGTACAAAAATACCCGCGCTATGAAAAAATGGGCCTGGCCGACCTGTGCCAGCACATACACCAGCTCTACGCCAAGTACGACATCGCGCGCTTGACGACGGAGATGTATCTGAGCGACTTAACGCCCGCCATGAAACCCAGCGACGCTTATGCGCACATCGCTTTACGCAAAACCGAGCGCGTGGAGATTGACCACCTAGAAGGCCGCGTCACTGTGGGCCTGGTCACACCCTACCCGCCGGGTATTCCGCTGCTGATTCCCGGCGAAGTGTTTAATAAGAAAATCGTGGACTATTTGAAGTTCGCCCGCGAGTTCAATGCTTTGTGCCCGGGCTTTGAGACCGACATACATGGCCTGGTCGAGGAAACTGAAGACAACGGCAAGACGCGCTACTACGCGGATTGCGTGCGGGCTTAAGAAAAAAGCGCCTCGCTGCGCTCCTGTCTTGCATGCAAGCAGATTGTTATTCGGTTTGCACACCCATGGTCTTGTTGAACCCGCCGTCGACAAAGGTGATTTCGGCGGTCACGCCTGATGCCAGATCACTAAGCAAAAACGCGGCCACATTGCCTACGTCCTCCAGCGTCACGTTGCGGCGGATAGGGGAGGCGTCGGCCACGACTTTGAGCAGTTTGCCGAAGTCTTTGATGCCGCTAGCAGCCAGGGTTTTGATGGGGCCGGCGCTGATGCCGTTGACGCGGATACCGCGTGGGCCCACCGCTTCGGCCAGGTAACGCACCGAGGCTTCGAGCGAGGCTTTGGCCAGGCCCATGGTGTTGTAGTTGGGAATGATGCGGTCCGCGCCCAGGTAGCTCAGTGTGAGCAGCGCAGAACCGGTGCGCAAGCGGGGCAGGGCAGCTTTGGCCATGGCCGGGAAGCTATAGGCGCTGATGTCGTGCGCGATCTTGAAACCCTCGCGGCTGATACCGTCCAGAAAATTACCGGCAATCGCCTCGCGCGGTGCAAAGCCAATGGCATGCACAAAGCCGTCAAATTCGGGCCAGTGCGCACCCAGATCCGCAAACAGTTTGTCGATTTGCGCGTCGTCGCCTACATCGCAGTCAAATACCAGCGTGGAATCAAAATCAGCAGCGAATTCGGTGATGCGCTCTTTAAAGCGCTCGCCCACGTAGCTAAAGGCCAGTTCCGCGCCCTGCGCCCGGCAGGCCTTGGCGATGCCATAGGCAATTGAGCGGTTGGATAGTACGCCGGTAATCAGTAATTTTTTGCCTGTTAAAAAGCCCATGTTCGTCGATGCCCTGAGTTGATGCCAGCGGAGATTGTCGCACGCAGCTTTAGCGCATAAACACGTAAGCCGCCAGTGCTAGCACGACGATAGCGCCGAAAACTAGCACGCCCATACCAGGGCCTTCATTGCCTTCTTGGGTCGGTGCCGGTACGGCTACAGCGTCTTGGGCAGGCTCAGCATAGGCCTCGGGATAGCGGGCCTGCATCGCCAGATCAAAACGCTTGAAGAAATCTTCGGCCAGTGACTTGGCCACGCCGTCAATCAGCCTTTGGCCCATTTGCGCTACTTTGCCGCCGACGGAAGCCTTCACTTCGTAGCTCAGGGTGTTGCCGTGGCCATGGGGGGTGAGCAGCACCTTGGCATTGCCTTTGCCAAACCCGGCAGGGCCACCCTGGCCTTCAAAGCTAATGGTGTAGCTATGCGGAGGCATGATGTCCGACAGCGTGATCTTGCCGGTGAACTTGGCTGATACCGGGCCGATTTTTAAAGCCATGCCGATCGCGAAAGTATCTGGCCCGTTGGCCTCAACTTTGTCGCAGCCGGGAATACATTGCTTAAGCACTTCGGGGTCGTTGAGTGCGTCCCAAGCTTGCTGTTGCGTGATCGCCAGATCGCGGCTTCCTTGCATTTCCATGGTGTTTCCTTTCGTCGCTATTTAAATCGTGGCTGCTATGACCTTATTGCTTCATCAGTTTGGCCAGGCTGCTGGCCAGGTCTTCCAGTTTGGTCAGGTTATGAATCGCCACCATGCCGTGTGCTACCTGGTTCAAGGCCTGCGCGCCCTGGGCCAGCGGCGCGTAGCCGTCAAAGCGCAGCAAGGGATTGAGCCACAAAATCCGGCGTGTGTGCAATTTCAGCCAGGCCAATTCCTCTGCCAACTCTTGCGGCTCGCCAGTGTCCAAACCATCGGTCACGATCAGCACCATGGTACGCCGCCCGACCAGGGTGCGCGCATGGTGCTCCCGCAAGCTTGCAAGCGACTTACCCAACTGGGTACCACCGGCAAAGTCTTCAATCAAGGAATTGGCATGGTCCAACATGGCATCGGTGTCGCCCAGTTTGAAGGCGCCGCTTAATTCGGTCAGTTGGGTACCAAACGCAAACACCGCGCGGCGTGGATGCTTGCGGGTGGCGGCATGCAAAAAAGCCAGCAGCAAGCGCGCGTAGCGTTCCATCGAGCCAGACACATCGACCAGCACCAGCAAGGGCAAGGGCTGCTGGCGGCGCTCGCGCTTAGGTAAATACAAGGTTTCACCACCTAGACGCACCGCGCTGCGCAACACGCCAGACCAATGCAACTGGTTTCCATGCGCGCCCGGGCGCATGCGACGGCTGGCATGCTGCGGCAGGGGCAAGGCGATGTCGCGGGCCAAGCGCTCGACCAGGCGGTATTCGCTGGCGGACAAGGCGTTGAAGTCGGCGTGGCGTAGTCGGTGGATATCACTGGACGTCATGGCGGCGTCAAAGTCCACTTTCTGGTCTTCGGTTTTCGGCTTGGCTTGCTGGCCGCGTAGCTTGGGGGGCGACAAGGCTTCACGTACGCGGGGCCGGCGTTTGCTGGGCTCGGCCTTGCCTTCGGCGCTAGGCAGCATTTGCGACAACAGCTTGTGCGCCATATTCGGGTCGCGGAAAAAGGCTTCGAACAGTTCACGAAACACCGCGCGGTCTTGCTCACGGCTGATCAACACCGACTCCATAGCAGCGCTCAGGTCGTGCCGGTCTGCCAGGCCAACTTCCAATGCGGCTTGCGCGCACAGGCCGATGCGCGCGCTGTCCACCTGCACACCGGCTCTGCGCAGCGTGCGCCCGAAAGCAGCCAGGTTGCCTGCCAACTTGCCGGTGCGCGAATCACCCAGGGTCATGCGGTGGCGTCGACTTTTGGGGGTGAAGCGAGGACGTCCTGCGCCAGCGCCAGGGTGAGGGCAGCGACGTCTTCGCGCTGCTTGAACATGATGCCTGCGGTATCGCTCATGATTTCGGGATCCAGCTCCAGCGTGTCCAGCGCCACCAGGGCTCTGGCCCATTCCACGCTTTCGGCAATGCC
>JAEMRG010000178.1 GCA_016463455.1 Rhodoferax sp. | reverse complement strand
CCATGAACCCTAAATTGGTCGGATAGTCCGGGCGGCCCGCCGCAACACCAAAGTTTTTCAGATTCGGCAGCAGCGCGCCCATTTCGCTGTCAGCAACGCCGAACCACTTGGCCAGGGTGGCTGCGTATTGATCCACAGAGGTGCTTGGCAGCAGGCGACCTTGCCCCACATGCCATTGGTCATCGGGCGCCATGGTGTCTGTGATGCTGATGGGTGGGGCGGTGCCATAAAACGCTGCGCCTTTGACGGCGCCGCCCACCATCAGGTGGTGCGAGCCCCAGCCGTGGTCCGATCCATCGCCATTGGATGCCAAGGTACGGCCAAAGTCGGAAGCTGTAAAGGCGGTGACCTTATCGGCTACGCCGAGTTCCACAGTGGCCTGATAGAACGCCGACAGGGCATCGTCGATTTGCTGTAACAGCGGGGCATGTTTGGTATTGAGGTAGTCATGCAAGTCAAAGCCACCGAGCGAGACCATAAACACTTGTCTTTTGGCGCCCAAGGAATTGCGAGCGCCTATCAACTGCGCGACCATTTTGAGCTGATTGCCCAATGCATTTGCTGCTGGAAACGCGGTTTGCAATTGCACCGTAGACAGGCCTTGCGCAACTTTGGCCTGGGCGGTGATACCGCGTTTCATCACAGTGTTGTATTCATTCTCCAGCACATGTTTGCGCGGTTGTTGCAGCATGGCCGCAAAGGCATTTTTGATTTCGGTTTGGTAGAAAAAATTATTACTCAAATTGCGCACCGCGATGGCGCCGCTGGTGCTGCATTGGTATTGCAGCGCCGAGTCTCCTGCCAAAAGCACGCTATTGCCGCTCAGTGAGATGCAGGTAAAAAGCGAGTCGCTGTTATTGCTCAGGGCGACGTCGCCCATTTTGCCCCCCCAGCCAATGGTGGAGCCTTCGGGCGAGGAAGACTGCCACACGGATTGCTGGTCGTTGTGCGAAAACAATTTTGGGGGTAGCGGATATTTGACGCGGTTGCTGCTGTTGTATTGGTCGCGCGTCAAAGGAACGATCAAGGGCCCGACGTTGAGTTGTACCGCCGCCTTACCGGTATTGAACAAATTGGTCAGGCCTTTCATGGCCGGGTTGAGTGCAAATTGGCGCCCTTGCGGCAAGGCGGTGGTGGGCTTGAGCAAGGTCGCTGCCAGGGCGTCTTTATCCAGCGCCACGCCGTTCGTACCGCCCGAGCCAGCGGCGCGAATAGTGGCATATTTGGCATAGCTGGCATCGTCATAGGCCACCACGGTGTTGGCATAGTCGTTACCGCCGAATAAAAATACGCAGACCAATGCCTTGTAGTCCGTGGAGGCAAAGGCCGCAGCCTCGCCCATTGCGCTCAGGTTAAGTAGCCAGGGCGCAGCTAAGCCGGTTAGGGTGGCTTGCCCGGTGCGGCGAAGAAATTCGCGGCGTGTTGGATCGGTGTCGGAGTGCTCCAATTTGACCTCGCTATTTTTGAACTAGGTATTCGGAGCAGCACATAACGAACATAAGCGCCTTAGCAACATAGCTGCGTTTGGTGCTGTCTGAACTGCTAGCGTTTGCCTGGTCATAGCTCAAGGCCGTGACCATCATCGTTACCGTCTCCGATGACAACTGCCCGGCACACAACAAGAGATTAAGCCGGTTGATCAATTCCACGGGCTTACCCACTAAGGCTAATTCAGCGGTGTAATCGGGAACGATGTCCGGCCCATCGGTGACGGTAGCTGCATCAGGGGAGGTAATCAACTCCGGTGCGCGCACCCACATGCCGTTGATCAAAAAGTTTTGCAGGTAATTGATATAGGAGGCCGTCGTGCTTTCATTGACCAATTGAAACTCGGGCGCCGTGGCCTTGCTCAGGGCCATGGCGGTAGACGGGGGGATATAACCAGGCCGGAAAAAATTGAACACCGACGGCGCTTGCAATGGACTTTGGCCCAGTGCATCTACGGCCGAGTAATTGGGGTTGCCAATTTTCCAAGTACCTTTGAGAGAGGTGGCATTAAAGGTACGCCCCCACTGTGCGGTGCGCACCATGGGTTCGCGCAGTTTGCCAAACGTAGTAGACGTCAAACCGGCAGCGCTGGTGGCTTCGGTATCCAGCAAAATGGCTTTGAACACTGCCGCCAAGTCGCCGCGCTCGCCTTTGCCATTGTTGTTAAACACCGTGGCCACCCGCGCTACATAATTTGGTGAGGGGTCCGAGCACACCAAACGCTGAATCATTTGGCGGGCAAAAAATGGTCCTACATTCGGGTGTTGAAATAACGTATCTAGGGCGATTTTGAGCGCTGTTTTTCCGTCGGTCCCGGCCTCCACGACAGCGCCTAAAAACTCGGCACGCAAGCTGGAGTGGCGTTTGGCGTTGAGCACCATGGGTCGACGGGTATAGCCCACGTTGCGAATCGTGTAGGTGGGCGCAATAGCGCTTTGGGAGTAGCCCTCGCTGGTATCCGACTCGTAGCCGGTAAACACCCGTGCCAGGTTGGACACATCCGACTGGGTAAAAGTCTCCAATGCTTGTCCGTTAGCTCCCAACTTGGGTGTGCCATCCACATTGAGTTGCAGTAGGCCAATGGTGAACAATTGCATGACCTCGCGGGCGTAGTTCTCGTCAGGCAGACGGCCCGTAGTGGCATCTTCTTTTTGGTTGCCCAGCGTGTTGAGGAACTCCCCCATCGCAATATTGAGCGTAATCTCTTCCAGCAAGACCCGGAAGTTGCCGAATGCGTTTTTGCACAACACATCCCAATACGCGCCCATGGCGAACTGCCCCCAGGTAAGGGTTCCCACGCCCGCGCCACCGACCACAAAAAATTCAGACAAGGCCAGCGCGATTCGCCTGCGAACGCCGTCGGGCGACGCCATGATCTGGTACCAGGCCGCGTAGTTGGACTGGAACTCCATTTCATAAAACTTGTTTTGATCGATCACGCTGTAGCCGCGCTGCTTTAACCAGTCCCAAGCGCCTAGGCTCGAGTTCAAAGCGATTTGCCCGTCCAGCCAGGCGGAGGCTCCTTGAGACCTGACCGCTGCGATTTCAGCCTCGGACGAGGAAAACTGCGCATGCTGTAAGAAGCGTGCGGCCTCGAAGCTTGCCGTCAAATTGGCATCCGGCAGGCCTGCTGCCACTTGGCTGGGGGTGTCACTGCCACCACAGGCCTCTAACAGTGCGGCTGTACCCAAGACGGCCACGCCTGTGCGGGGAGCCGAAGCGACTTCTGCCTCATCCATGCCGAATCTCCGATTAACGACCGCGCTCCCCTATGTTCAGCGGATTATGTACGTTTTATATGTCGGTGCATTTCTCCACCGGCCGCTGTCACTCGCATGTAATTAGTTGTCTTTAGGATGAGGAATTCCAATGGCATCTATCTCAAAGGAGTTTTCCCATGCGTATTTCCCCACAGCGTTTAGCCCTTGCCCTGGTGGCAATTGGCTGCAGCGTCTCGGCTTTGGCCCAAAGTCCTGCGACCGTGAGCAATATCCAGGTCGGCCCGCGCCCCTACTTCCTGGTCGCAGATATGGTTGACAGCCCCTTGAAGGCGAAACTGCAAAGTTGCTCCAATGGCCCATTCAAAAAAACTAACTTTTCAATTGGTCATCGTGGCGCCGCCATGATGTTTCCTGAGCACACCAAAGAGTCCTACGAAGCGGCGGCTCGCATGGGCGCGGGTATCGTCGAGTGCGATGTGACGTTTACCAAAGACAAGCAATTGGTTTGCCGCCATGCGCAAAACGATCTGCACACGACCACCAATATCTTGGCAACGCCTTTGGCAGCAAAGTGCAGCAAACCATTTACGCCGTATGACGCTGAAAAGAATGTGCCTGCCGCAGCCGAATGCCGAACCAGCGACATCACATTGGCAGAATTTAAAACACTGCGCGGCAAGATGGACGCCTTCAACCCTATGGCCAAGACTGCGCAGGAGTTTATGGGCGGTACTGCGAACTGGCGCACCGACCTGTACAGTGGTCCCACCAGCGGCACCTTGTTGACGCACCAGGAAAGCATTGCCTTGTTTCAAAAGCTGGGTGTCAAGATGACGCCTGAACTTAAATCCGCCACCGTGACCATGCCCTTTGATGGATTCACGCAAGAAGCGTATGCGCAAAAAATGATTGACGAATACAAGGCGGCCAAAGTAGCGCCAAGCAAGGTGTTCCCTCAGTCGTTTGATCTCAACGACGTTCGCTACTGGATAAAGAACGAACCCCAGTTTGGCAAACAAGCGGTTTTCCTAGACGGCGCGGACAAGCTTGCAGACCTGCCAGACCTTGCAAAGCTGATCAGCTATAAAAACGAGGGCATACAAATTGTCGCGCCTCCGATCTTTGCGCTATTGGACGCAAAAGACGGGAAATTGGTGGCTTCTGCTTATGCAAAAAATGCGAAACAAGCCGGTTTGTCCATCATTACCTGGAGCTTAGAGCGCTCTGGCGTGATGGCATCAGGCAAAGGTGGCTGGTATTACCAAAGCGTCAAC
>JAEMRG010000177.1 GCA_016463455.1 Rhodoferax sp. | reverse complement strand
TGACGCTTTCTGCAAGGTAAGTTTCCGATGAAATGATCTTGACTAAAGCACCGGGATAAGGGAAGTCTTTCGCGCTGCGTTGAAGGCTTGGCGCAGATTCTGCCTATAACTAATTTAAATAGTTTGAATAAATTTGATAATTTTGTTATTATGGCAACAGTGTTGTCTTAAAAAAATTATTCTGATCCGCCTCTGCTAGCGCCCTGGCTGGCAGCTCTTGGGCACATTTTGCAGCAGTAGGCCAGTCAGTAATAATAGAGGACGACCTATCTAAATACGCAACTTAGGTCGCTTGGTTTCGAATCCAGGTGGGCAGCCTGTGTATCTGCAGAAACACCATTGCATTGGCATGTCCATGCTATGTATTTGACACGTTTGACGACCGGACTAAGGTATCCACTTGCGAGCTCACACACGAAGCGCTGAGAAATCCAGCAAACTTAATCAGCCGCGCTGGTGGTCCTTGGCGTTTTTGGGCTTGGCGTTTTTGGGCCCTCCAGCCTGGGGGCAAACCGAGGACGCAAATCGGAATTTGCCGCCTTTTACCGTCGAGGCACTGTATGCCGCGGCCAACCAAACCCACCCCCTGTTACAAGCTGCGCGATTGGAAGCGCAGGCCGGCACCATCGATGTCGCGGCAATCGAGCGTCAACGCTGGCCCACGCTGTCTGCCGTGGTGGAGTCGAGCGCCGACGCGGTGGTGTTGCGGGTTTACGCCCCTGCGCCCATTCGCCCCAGCGCGGTACCCGATGCTGCGGCAAAAGACAAAGACGCCGGGCCTTTGGTGGCATCTTTTGGCATGAAGTTTCTCAAAAGTCTGCCGCAGCGGACCTTTGTGGCACAAACGCCATGGTACAAAGATTCGGTTAAATTCACCGGCCCCTTGTTGCGCGATGTGCTGGCCGCAGCCAAGATAAAGGGTAGCGTCATACATGCGACCGCCCTGGACGAGTACCGCACGAGCATTCCATTTTCCGACGCCCTGGATTACGACGTAATCCTGGCGCACCAGATGAATGGAGCAACCCTGACGGCCAAGAACAAAGGGCCTTTGTTTATTGTGTACCCTTATGACAGCAAGCCTGAATTGCAGACCGTCCGCTTCTACGAGCGATCCATCTGGCAACTGAAGTCACTTCAAGTCGAATAAATCTGAGATGCTCGGCCGTTTTAAGTCCATTCGCTACGGTCCGGTTTTATTTGCCATCTCGGCCCTGATCGCGCTGGCCATGGTGGCCTTGCTAGGCTTTGAGTGGACGCAGCGACAAGCCCTGAAGCAGCAAGTGAGCAAGCGGGTGGACTCGGTCACCGCCCCCGCATTTTTGCTCGATCGAGAGTTTCTGCGCTTTGTCAGCGCCTTAGATGTTTTTGTCAATTCCCGCACACCACCTTCGGCAGAGGACTTGGGCACGCGGCTGGACATCTTGCTAAGTAAGGTTGAAACCCTGCGTGAGTCACCCGGCTCGGCCCTGCTGTTGCAAAACGGACAGGTTGCGCAGTCGGTCGATAAGGTCGTGGCCTTCGCGCGTAGCGCAGAGCGCGCCTTGTTGGCAAGCCCGCCGGACCGGGCGCGCTTGCGGCTTTTGTTGATTGAGATGCAAGCCTTTTCAGCAGAATCACAGGCCCTGGGAAACAGCGCAGACTTATTGGGTGCCAAATTACTCGAGAGCCAAACCCAGGGTTTGCTGGAACAAAACTTGCAGATTTTGTGGTTAACAGGCGGTCAGTTATTGCTCTTGGTGCTGGTGGGCTGGGGTTTAGTTTGGCGCAGCCGGGTGCAGCAGCGGGAAGAATCGGCTCTCAAACTGCTTAATGAAGAGTTGGCCGGTGCGCGCCAGGCTGCGGACCGGGCCAATGTGGGTAAAAGTTTGTTCTTGGCCAATATGAGCCATGAGTTACGCACTCCTTTTAATGGCGTCATGGGCTTGTTGAGTTTGCTCAGCAAAACCCCGCTAAATCCCGAGCAGGCCGATTTGGTCCATGTTGCCAATGACTCGGCGCACCATTTGTCGCAATTGCTCAACGATATTTTGGATTTGTCGGCCCTAGAGTCGGGCAATATCAGTGTGAGCAAGGAGGCGCTTCATTTGCAGAGTTTTCTGCGCGGGATTGAAGCCACCTTCCAACCTCTGGCGGCACAAAATAACCTCCAGTTTGAGCTGAAAAGCCAGATTGACGAAGACCTGTGGGTGCAGGGCGATAGCACGCGCAAACGACAAATTCTGTTCAATCTGATCCACAACGCCATCAAGTTCACCCAGCAAGGCGGGGTGGTTTTGCACGCCAGGACGGTTGAACAGGCGCAGCAGCGATGGTTGGAATTGCGTGTCGAGGATACCGGCATCGGTATGGACGAAGAGGCCTTGGGACAGTTGTTCCAGCGCTTTTTCCAGGTGGATTCAGGCCTGTCACGCCAATTTTCCGGTGTCGGTTTGGGCTTACAGATTTCGCTGTCTTTAGCGCGTCGTTTGGGCGGCGATATCACGGTGCAAAGCCAATCCTTGGTCGGTTCGGTTTTTACCGTGCGCCTGCCCTTGGTGTTGTGGACCGGTCCGGCCCTGCCCTTAGCAGCTTCGCTGCCGCTGGGGGAGGGCACAGGCGCTTTGCGCAGCCTTCGTATTTTGGTGGCCGAAGACCACCCGGTGAATAGAAAATATTTGTCTATCTTGCTGCAGCGACTGGGCCACGAGGCAACGTTTTGCGATAACGGAAAACTTGCATTAAACGCTTTGATCCAGGGTGATTACGAATTGGTTTTGATGGACATCCACATGCCGGTGATGGACGGCCTGACGGCCACCCGCGCCATCCGTGCCCTGCCATGGCCGCATTCCCAGGTGCCCATCATCGCCCTGACTGCGGATGTGTTGCAGGAGGCGCGCGACCAGGCCAAGGCTGCTGGCGTCAATGCCTTTATTGCCAAACCGGTGAAGCAAGAAGACTTAGAGCCTGTGATGGCCGACGTCATTGCGCGGGCCAAGGCTGCTGAGCCGCAACTTGCCAGCTAAACCGGCGCAAAGCGGCCTAACGCGCCAGCGCTTTGAGCGCTAATTTAATCCCATCGCTCACCCCGACATCGGCCGGCAGCGCCTTGAGTGCCAGCGCCGCCTCTTTGTCGTTGTAGCCCAGGGCCAGCAGTGCTTGCAAAATGTCGGACTGTGCCTCATTGCCTGCGCCAGAGGGCATGCCGATGTCTGCGCCTAGCTTGCCTTTGAGTTCGAGCAGCAGGCGTTCAGCGGTTTTTTTGCCTATCCCGGGTACCTTGGTCAAGCGCCCGGCCTCTTGCAGGGTGATGGCCTGGGCCAGTTCGCCCACCGCCATGCCCGACAGCACGGACAAGGCCGTGCGGGGCCCCACGCCGGAAATTTTTACCAACTCGCGAAAGGCCGATCGCTCAGCCTGCGATCCAAAGCCGTACAAAATTTGGGCGTCCTCGCGCACCACAAAATGCGTCAGCAGGCTGACTTTTTCGCCGGTGGCTGGCAGGTTGTAAAACGTGCTCATGGGCACTTGCACCTCATAGCCCACGCCCCCGCAGTCCACTAGCACCTGGGGCGGGTTTTTGTCGCTGAGAATGCCTGTGAGCTTGCCAATCATCGGGAGCCTTTTGTGTAATTGCCTATCATCGGGGCCGGCGCAGCGCCGTCTTGCGCGATGGCGCAACCCCTGACACGGAATTATCAGCGTGATTCTCAGACATATTTTTTCCCCTCCTAACAACACCCGCCTGGGTCATTTGTGTGGCCCCACGGACGCACACCTGCGCAGTATCGAAGCGGCGCTGGAAGTACGCATCGCGCACCGGCACGAGCAATTCAAGGTGGACGGCCCCAAGGCCAAAGCCCAGCGCGCCATGGAAATGCTGCAAGCCTTGTATGAAATGGCGGCCAAACCCATCCTCGATGAGGTAGTGCAACTGATGTTGGCCGGCGACGGCGCGCCCGAGCCTGGCGAGGGCCCAAGTTTGTCCACCCGCCGCGCCGACCTTAAGCCACGCAGCGTGAACCAGGCTTTGTACTTGGACAATATCGCGCAATACGACATCACTATTGGCATCGGCCCGGCAGGCACCGGTAAGACCTATTTGGCAGTGGCGGCCGCCGTGGACGCTTTACACCGCAGCGCGGTGCAGCGCATTGTGCTCACGCGCCCGGCGGTAGAGGCCGGCGAGCGCCTGGGTTTTCTGCCCGGCGACCTGAATCAAAAAGTGGATCCGTATCTGCGCCCTTTGTACGACGCGCTGTACGACCTCATGGGTTTTGAGCAGGTGCAAAAAGCCTTTGAGCGCCAGGCTCTGGAAATTGCGCCGCTGGCTTTTATGCGCGGTCGTACGCTGAACAATGCCTTTGTGATTTTGGACGAGGCGCAAAACACCACACCTGAGCAAATGAAGATGTTCCTCACGCGAGTAGGCTTTGGCACCAAGGCAGTGATCACCGGCGACGTTAGCCAGATCGACCTGCCTAAAACCCAGCTCAGCGGCCTGATTGACGCCGAACGCACGCTGCGCCGTGTGGAGG
>JAEMRG010000176.1 GCA_016463455.1 Rhodoferax sp. | reverse complement strand
TCACATTGGGCGTGGCCGCCACGTTGATGATGGGCGTGAAATCGGTGAGCGAGTTATATGGAATCTTGGCGTTGATGGCCGGGTTGGCCGCTACCGTGGACACGGTGGCCATGCCTAGCGAATAGCCATCGGGCGCAGCCTTGGCGGTTTCGTTGGCGCCAATCACACCGCCACCACCGGCCTTGTTTTCCACTACCACGCTCTGCCCAAGAGCCTTGCCCATGGCATCGGAAATCACCCGGGCCACGATGTCGGTAGTGCCGCCGGGCGCAAAAGGCACTTGCAATTTCACCGGTTTATTGGGATAGGCCTGGGCCCATACGCCGCTGGCCGCGACCAGGGCACTGAGGGCGAAAGTGGAAACGACTAGGGGGCGACGTTGCATAGAGTACTCCGGTGGATCGATGGCCGCTTGCAAGCGCAAGGGCCTAGGTTAGGAGTGGCAATACTACAACGAAGCCCGCTGCCGTGGCCGCAAAGCCCTTAGCCGGCCCCGGGGGCTTGCGCTGGTATCCTCGTAAGCGTGAGCTACGCCCTACTTCTGCTGCCCGAGTTTTCCCTGATCTTGCTGGGCTACCTCATCTGCCGGCATACCGCCCTGAACCGCAGCGTCTGGAGCCAGGTGGACACGCTGGTGTACTACTTGTTGTTTCCAACCCTTTTGTTTCACTCCATCATCAAAAGCCCGCTGGACCTGGGCGACGCCTCGCGTCTGCTGGCCGGTGGCTTGGGCGTATTGGCAAGCGGCGTGGCCCTGGCCTACAGCCTGCCCTTTCTGCCGGGCCTCGCAAGACATATTGACCGGCGCGAGCACGCAGGGGCAGCGCAAGTGGGCTTTCGTTTCAATTCATTTATCGGCCTGGCCCTGGCCGAAAGACTGGGCGGCCCGGCAGGCTTGCTGTCCATCGCCGTCTTGATCGGCTTTTGCGTGCCCTTAGCCAATGTGGCAGCGGTCTGGCCCATGGCACGCGGCAGCGATCGCGGCTTTGGGCGAGAGTTGCTGCGCAACCCTTTGATCATCGCCACCACCAGCGGGCTGGCGGCTAATTTGCTGGGTCTGTCGCTGCCGCACTGGCTGGAGCCCACCGTGGCGCGCATTGGCGCGGCGTCTTTGGCGCTGGGCCTGATGGCAGCGGGCGCGGGCATGCAATTGCAGTCGCTGGCGCGGGCCAAAGCCTTGGGCATTGGGCTACTGAGCATCAGGCACCTGCTCTTGCCCCTGGTCGCGCTGGGCTTGGCGTTTGCACTCCAACTGTCGCCAGCGCATGCAGCCATCGTGCTCACCTTCTCCGCCTTGCCAACGGCCGCCAGCGGCTATGTACTGGCCGCCAAAATGGGCTACGACGGCGGCTACGTCGGTGCCCTGGTCACCGCCTCCACCCTGCTGGGAATGGGCAGCCTGGGGCTTTCGCTGGGTATTTTGCTGCCGCTTTACGGCGCTTAGGGCGCGTAGGTCACTTGGCTTGGCTTAGGTGGCACTTGCGCCAAAGCCCATTGCACATGCTCGCGCACGATCTCACTTTCATGGTCCAAGTGCGCTTGCAGAGCACTGCGCAAAGAGGGCGCGGCAGTATCGACTGCACGCAAAGCATTGCCTGCTGCCACTGCCAGATTGCGCAGCCAGCGCACATGGCCTATGCGGCGGATAGCGCTGCCTTCGGTACGCTGCAAAAACTCGGCTTCGCTCCAACCAAGCAACACCGCTAGCCCCTGCCCGTTGAGCCCCGTGCGCTCGTCAAAGTCGGGCAAGCGGCTGGTGCGCGCATATTTATTCCAGGGGCATACGCTTTGGCAGTCATCGCAGCCGTAAATGCGGTTGCCCATCAGGGGGCGTAGCTGCACATCAATACTGCCCGCATGCTCAATCGTTAAATAAGAGATGCAGCGCCGCGCATCGAGTTGATAGGGCGCGATGATGGCCTGCGTGGGGCATACATCGATGCAGGCGCTACAACTGCCGCAATGCGGCTCCACCGGCGGGGTGGGTGTCAGCGCCACATCGACAAATATTTCGCCCAGAAAAAATAAGGAGCCCGCTTCCCGGTGCAAGACCAGCGTGTGCTTTCCCCGCCAGCCCAGGCCGCTGCGCGTGGCCAACTCGGCTTCTAACACCGGCGCAGAATCGGTAAACACGCGGTGGCCCAGGGGGCCCAGATGGGCGGCCAAACGCCCTACCAAGGTTTGCAAGCGGCTGCGTAACACCTTGTGGTAGTCCCGCCCCCGCGCGTACAAAGCAACGGTGCCGGTGGCCGAACTTTGCAGGCGGTCCATCTCTATGCTTTGCCAGCCCGGCGGGGTGCTGCGCGGGAGGTAGTCCATACGGGCGGTGATAACGCTCAAGGTGCCGGGAACCAGTTCGGCGGGCCGTGCGCGCTTGGTGCCATGGCGCTGCATGTAGTCCATGCTGCCGTGAAAACCAGCCTCCAGCCAGGCCGCTAAACCGGGCTCGGCGCTTTGCAAATCGACACCTGCCACGCCGATTTGGGAGAATCCAAGTTCCTGCCCCCAGCTTTGCAATTGCGCCATGTCCAGCGCGGCGGCATCGGGGGTGCTAGTCTGGGCCTTTAGATTGTTCACCCTGTGATTGTAAAAACCCCGCCTTTGCTGCTGCACTGGCCTGACGAAAACGCCACGCAAGCCTTTGCTACGCACCTGGCCGGCCAGGCGGGTTTGCGCAACGCATTTGTCAGCCTGCAGGGCAATTTGGGCGCTGGCAAAACCACGCTGGTACGCCATCTGCTGCGTGCGCTAGGGGTGCAAGGGCGCGTCAAAAGCCCTACGTATGCGGTGGTCGAGCCCTACAGCCTGCAAGGCCTGGACATCTGGCATTTCGACTTCTACCGCTTTAGCGACCCGCGCGAGTGGGAAGACGCGGGCTTTCGGGATATTTTTGCCAGCCCCGGTCTCAAACTCGCCGAATGGCCGGACCAAGCCTTTGGTGTACTGCCACTGCCCGACCTGGAAATCCGCCTGGACGTGAACCCGGACCAAAGCCGCAAGGCTTTGCTGACAGCGCCCAGCGCTACCGGTCTTGCGCTATTGCAAGCGCTGCAAGACGCGCCCGCTCGTGACGTCGGAGAGGCCGCATGAGGCGGCGCGCTTTTGTGCAAAGCGGGGCGGTAGTCCTGTGCCTGGCCGCGGGCATGGTGCGCGGCGCCAGTATTGTGAATGTGCGCGTCTGGCCGGCGCCCGACTATTCGCGCGTCACCATCGAGTCGGACAGCCCGCTGCAAGCCACGCAAAGCCTGGTAAACAACCCGCCGCGCCTGGCCGTGGACATTGCCGGTATCACCCTTAACCCGACGCTCAAAGAGTTGGTGGCCAAAGTGCGGCAGGACGACCCCAACATCGCAGGCATCCGCGTAGGCCAATACACCGCCGACGTGGTGCGCCTGGTGATCGACCTCAAGCAAGGCGTGCGCCCGCAGATCTTTAGCCTGACCCCCATCGCCGCTTACCAACACCGCCTGGTCTTGGACCTCTACCCGCTGCAAGCCATCGACCCGCTAGAGGCCTTCATCGCACAGCATGTACCAGCGCCTGCGGTCAGCAAGGCGGCCGACCCGCTGGCCGATTTATTGGCGCAGCGCGGAAACAGAAATGATTTGCCTCCAGCCGTGGCGGGCAACACCACCACAGCGCTTAGCCCTCCGGCCAAGCCAGCGTCGCAAAGCAAAGCCGTGGACAGCGCAAGCCCAGGCACTTTTATAGGGCCCAGCCCACCGCTCACCGGCACCGACCGTTTGATCATCATCGCGCTAGACCCCGGCCACGGTGGCGAAGACCCGGGTGCCATCGGGCCGGGCGGCACACAGGAAAAAAACGTGGTGTTGCAAATCGCTTTTTTACTGCGTGACCGTATCAACGCGGCCGGCGTCAAAGGCAACCCCATGCGGGCCTACCTGACACGCGATGGCGATTATTTTGTCCCCCTGCATGTGCGCGTACAAAAAGCCCGTCGGGTGCAGGCTGATCTGTTTGTTAGTCTGCATGCCGACGCGTTTTACACCCCGGCGCCGCAAGGGGCCAGCGTGTTTGCACTGAGCCAGGGCGGCGCCTCCAGCAGCGCGGCGCGGTGGATGGCGGCCAAAGAAAACAAGGCGGATTTGATCGGCGGGCTCAACGTCAAAGCCAAAGACGCAGTAGTGCAAAGTGCGCTGTTGGACATGAGCACCACCGCGCAAATTAGCGATAGCTTGAAACTAGGGGGCACACTGCTGGGCGAAATGGGTCGCGTCGGCAAGTTGCACAAAGGCAGTGTGGAACAAGCCTCTTTTGCCGTACTGAAAGCGCCAGATATTCCCAGCGTACTGGTTGAAGCGGCTTTTATCAGCAACCCGGAGGAAGAAAAAAAACTAATTACCGAGGACTACCAAAACCAGGTCGCCGATGCCTTGATGCGCGGCATCAGCGCCTACTTTAGCAAAAATCCACCACTGGCACGCACGCGTACCGTGGGGTAGCGGGAAAACCCCGACGCCTTAGCGACGGTAAACACCTTGCGCTGTGCGATAGTAGAGCCATGCAAAGAAGAACCTTACTCAAACTTGGAATCGGCTCAGCCATCGTGCTG